>JAJZSX010000014.1 GCA_021849435.1 Actinomycetes bacterium
CGGAACCACCGATAGGCGATCCGGGGATGCACCCCTTGTCGGTCTGCCCACTCACTCAAGTTCATTGCTTCGAAGTCTTGCGTAGCGGTGTCACATCTGGTGGCAACCCCACCGACCCGAGGCAGTTCGCGGCCAGTCGCTACGACGGCGAAGGCCTGGCCTGTCGGCGAAACGTCCTCATCGACCGCGGCCGCTTGGCTGGTTTCGTGTACGACACAGTGGCGGCGCGCCGCGCCAGGGTGTCTTCGACGGGGAGCGCGGTCCGCGGTGGGCTCGCGGGTCCGCCGTCAGCCGGTTGCCGAGCGCTGGGCTTCGCCGCCGGGCCCTTGAGCGCTGGCGCCATCATCGAGATGGTGGGCGACGGGGTGTACGTCGATTCACTCAGCGGTGTGCACTCAGGGGTGAACCCGATATCGGGGGACTTTTCCGTCGGGTTCACAGGATTCAAGATCCGAGGCGGCCAACTCGCTGAGCCGCTCCGTGAGGCGACGGTCGCATCGACGCTGCAACGAATGCTGTTCGACGTGATCGCGGTGGGTTCAGACGTGGAGTGGCTCCCGGGAAGCGCCGCAGGACAGACGATCGCCGTCACCGGCGTGTCGGTCGGGGGCCGCTAATCGGAGCTGGCCGCGGGTGCAGGCTTCGAGGTGCTCGACCGACTGTCGTTCTTGTAGAAGCCACTTCCCTTGAAGACGATGCCGACGGCCGAGAACACTTTGCGCAGTTCTCCACCGCACAGTTCACACGTAGTGAGGGCTGGGTCGGCGAAGCGCTGGACGGCTTCGACCCGCTCGTGACACGATTGGCACTCGTATTCGTAGGTTGGCATACGTCGGTACTCCCGCAGACGAGATAACCGAGCCAGTGTACCGGTCGTGTCGCGGCTCCTTGTCGCGGCTCAGTAGCATTGCGCCGTGGACGACTTCCACCAGCTCCGACGAACGCCGCACGACGGGACCTTTCCGCGCGAGATCGGACCCACCGAGGTCATGGCGAGGCGCGCGCTCGCGCGGTGTCGCATCAACATGCAGGCGACGACGACTTCGGCGGTGGCCTCGAACACCATCAATAAGGGCGACGTGCTGGCCACGGCCCGGGTCGCGGGCATCCAGGCAGCAAAACAGGCCGCGTCCCTGCTACCCATGTCCCATCCGGTCCTGGTGGGCAACGTCTTCATCAATTTCACCATCGCCGATGCCCACATCGATGTCGAGGCCAGCGTCGACACGATCGACCGGACCGGTGTCGAGATGGAGGCGCTCACCGCAGTGACGATGGCGGCGTTGACCGTCTATGACATGTGCAAATCGATCGATCGGACAATGACCATCGAAGCGGTGGCCTTGTGGGAGAAATCGGGCGGCCGTTCGGGCGTATGGCGCCGCGACGACGAGCCGTCCCCGCTGTGACCGGCTTGCGCGACGGGTGGCCGGCGCGGGGAAGGGGTCGTCAGTGATTCGCGACGCCCTCGAAGAGAGCCGCGAGCGGCTCGTCGCGCTGACCTTGCTGCTGCAGAGCGCCACCCGGCAGCGACCACTCACGCAAGAGACGATCGTGTCGGAGCTGCTGATCGACGAGTACCCCGTGAAAACGAGCGGCCCACGCAAGGTACGCGCCTATCAGGGTGGTGAGTCGGCGATCCGACAGAAGTTCGAGCGCGACAAGGCGAAGATCCGCGAATTGGGCATGCAGATCGAGACGGTCGTCCAGGACGATGGCACCGTCGGCTACTGGATAGAGCCCGACGCGGTGTACGCCGAACCACTCGCCTTCACCGAGGCCGAGCAGCGCATCGTTCGTCTCGCCCTGCGACTCTGCGGCTTCGGGCGTTCCGGGGCGTTCAGCCTCTTCGACGAGGGGCCGGCCCCCGACGGCGGGCTCGAGTTCTCTCATTACTTCAACCCCGTGCTGCGTGCGCTGCGGCTGCGGCGCGTACTCGCCTTTGACTACCAGTCCTCAGCGAACAAGCTCCGTCTGGTCGAGCCGCTCGCGATCCGAGTGATCGACGGCGCCACCTACGTGGTGGCTCGGGTTCACGGCACGAATGAGGTGAAGGGCTATCGGATGACCCGCATCACGTCGATGCCGGTGGTGCGCGCCGAGGTGTTCGAGGCCGACGAGACGATGCGTGAGCTCGCGACCGCCTGGCGCCCGGAGTTCGCTCGTACGCCGAAACCCGTGGACGTGGTGGTCGTGACCACCGCGAACTACGCGACGTTGCTGAAGCGTGAATACCCCAAGGCAGTCGCGGCGACGAAGAAAGACGGGACGCTGGAGGTGGGGATCTCGTTCGACAATCTGCGCGAGGCGCTTCGATTCGTCGTGAACGCCGGAGCGAGGGTCCGTCTCGTGAGCCCCAAGCTCCTGAAGAGCGAGCTGACCTCGTGGCTGCGCGGGGTCAACCGGGGCGTCGTGCCAGACATGAGCGCGCTGCGGTTCGATCCCGTCACGACGACCGACGCGCTCGGTCAGGCGCTGCAGTTGCTGCACGCCGTCCACCTGAGCGGCGACGGACTGCGCATCAGCGAATTGGCTCGCCGGTTCGACCTGTCGGCGGACGTCGTTCGTCACGTGATGGATCGCCTGGTCTCCTTTGAGCCCTTGCACGGTCGTTACGGGTTCCCGGCGCACGTGATCAAGGAGTGCGACGACTGGGAGCATGAGGCCGAGGACGATTCGCTCTATCGGGCCGAGTACGGCGGGGACGTCGACGCGACCGACCTGGCGACGCTGACCTGGCGGGAACTCTTCGAGCTCAACATCGCACTTCGTGAGGCCTCGCGGATCTATGACGTTCCCGAGCTGCGAACAGCGATCGACAAGATCGAAGCCGCGATCGGCTCACAGGTGCAGATCGAGACCACGGTGCCCGAGTCGATGCTTGACGTCGTGCGTTCGGCCATCGAGTCCAGCGAGCGCATCAAGATCCATTACACACCGGCGACGGCCGAGGAGTCCCAGGAACGCACTATTGAGCCGCGTGAGATCAGGGTGCTCAACGGCCACTCGTACGTTCGGGCGTACTGTCTGACGCGCGACGCCTGGCGGACATTTCGCGTTGACCGGATCAATGACGTCGTGGCCAAGTCACCGGCCGACGAGACACGTCCCGCCGACTCGGTCTCGAACTGGCTCACGGCAGTTGGTGAGTCCGGCAGCGACGTCGTGGTCGTCGTGGAGGCACCGCAACGGTGGATCTTCGAGCCCCTGCCGAACGCGCAGTGGCGGGCACTCGACGACGGGCGCCACGCTGTGCGCTTTCGCGTGGCGGACCGGTCCTTCCTCGACCATCTGATGGTCCAGGCTGGGCCGGGCGCTGTCGTCGCGACGCCCGAGTTCGCCGACGCCGGCCGAGAACTGGCGCGTCGGATTCGAATCGCCCTGTAACAGCGACCGTTGGGCCACGGAGGTCTACGGTGATCCACGTATTCGTTCGGCGGTCGAGCGACGTCAAATATCTGACGGGCGATCGCGCCGACGAGTTGGCCGATGCGCGCCGCGGAGCACCGGGTTGGTGGCTTCGCGGCACCGGTGATGCTCATTCGAGCGCCGACGTCGCCGCGGTGCTCCAGACCACGGCGCGCGCCACCGTCGTCGGCTACGACATCGTCGTGGCCGCGCCACGGCCGCTGTCGATCCTCATCGCCCTGGACGCGAAAGCCGCGCCCGGTGTGGTGGCCGCCCACCGTGCGGGTGTGCTCGCCGCTATTGACTATCTGGAGGATCGTGCACTGGTCGTGCGCCAGCGTGTCGAGGGCGGCGAGTACCTGCGTCGAGCCAACTGGAGCCGGGTAGTGGGCTTCACCCACGGGATCAACCGGTCCGGCGAGCCGCACCTGCACGACCACGTACTGGTCGGTGCTCGACCCGACCATGAGTCAACGGTGGCCGACTCGCGATCGTTGTTCGCGCACCTGCCCGCGGCCGACGCGTTGTACCGGTCGACCTTGCGCTTCGAGGTCAATCAACACACCTCGCGTACGGCGTGGCGCAGCTTCGCCGGCGTCGAGGGCGTCACCGGCCTCGACGAGGGGTATCGCGCGATCTGGGGTGGTCACGCCGACGAGCGCGGCGAGAAGCCAAAGTGGACTCGCGAGGAGGTGGTGGCACGATGGCGCCAGGACCAGCGTCGTTTCGAGCCGATCGGGGTGACCCGCGAACCGCCCCATCGATCTTTTGACGCGCACCAGTTCGCCGCGGCCTTTGAGGGGGCGACTCGTATCACGCGTCGAGACCTGGTGCGAGCGTTCGCCGATGCGTCGACCTTCGGGGCCGAGGCTGCGGTGGTGGGTGCCGCGATCGACGAGCTGCACCCGCATCTGCGAACGGCGCGCGGGCTCGACGAGCGCCCCGTGCGGCTCGCCGAGGCGCGTCGGCTGACTGCGGAGATCGCCCGCGATCGCTCGTACGAACTGTCGAGCGCGATCGACGACGGCCGCTACCTCGAGCGCGTCGGCGTGTCTCGGCTTCGGGAGTCTCGGAATCGCTCCGACCGGTGAGCCGGGGTGAGGGCGATCCAGCGCATCGAATTGTCCTTGTCGATGCCGAGTGCCCAACCGGGTCGGCCGGTGGCCAGGTCTCCGACGGTCGCGCGGTCGCGTTCCACCCAACTTGTGGCGTAGGTCGCGCGTTGCCCACGTCCCCGATGGATCGACGTCGTTGGAATGAGGGTCCGACCCGCCATTCGTTGCAGAAGTTCGAGCGTCTGACGGTCAGCGATGCCGGGCAGGACGACCGTGGTGGGGAAGAGTGAGAGGAAGCCGTCTGCAATCGCGCCCCAACGAGCGCGAGCTTGGCTGAGGTCTTGAAGGCACGCGAGCGTTAAGACACCTTGGCCGCCGCCTTCGGAGACGATGCTCGCGAGTCGCGGCAGTGGTGCGACGTTCGCCAACTCGTCGAGCGCTAGGAGCAAGTTCGCCCCGTCAGCGTGGCGATCGTACGTCGCGTGGACGACTTCCTCGATCAGACCAACGATGAGCGGTGTGGACACGGCTTGGTATCGACTCGGTGCGACCACGTGCAGTTGATGAGGTCCGCGCAGGAACTCATCGACGTCGAGAGGCGCTCCTCGCGATGCGGTTCGAGCCGCATCGGTGCGCAGTCCAGCGAAGAGCCCGGACGCAGTGGACCAGATCCCCGAACGTTCTCGCTCGTCGGTCTCCAAGATCCCCTGCAGCAATGCGACGGAGGGATGGTGGTCGCCGTAACGGGTGCGCAACGTTGCAAGGGCGTCATCGCCGTGGCGTTGGTCGATGACGGTCGCTAGGTGACCGAGTGATTCATCGCGGAGGGCGCTGGCATGGATCAGGGGGGCAACCAGGGCCGATGCACGTTCAGTCCAGTGGTCGTCACTTCGTTCTGCGTGCGAGCGCCGAGCGATGTCCACGAGTGAGCGCGTCGCCAGTAACGCACCATCCCACTCGTGTGACTGGTTCACCGGTGAGTACCCGATGCGCGTCACGCCTCGAGGTGTTGGCACGGTGCCCGAAGGATCGAAGAGCAGCGTCGCACCATCGGTTCGCCGACCCGCCATCGCGTTCACGACGTCGGGCTTGGTCGAGGTGACGACGACGGATCGTGTCGAGAGCAAGAGGTTCGGAATGATGATCGAAGACGTCTTGCCGCTGCGACTCGGACCGATCACTAACGTCGAGCGTTCATCACCACTCGTCGCGTCGCCGTGACGAGTACGACCGAGATAGATGGTGGCGTTCGAGGTCACGAAAAACAAATGTCGCGAATGGCGTCGAAATGCTTGACATTGGTTGATGGACCGAGTGAACTTTTACTTGTTCTTCTTCGGAAGAGTTTGACGGAATACGTATCGTCGTTGATGACGATTGCGAACATCGTCTTTCTGCAGGAGAACCGTGCACTGCGATCGGTCATCGTACAACTGGGAAGTTGGCAGTTAATCGGACGAGTTCACGCTCATCAACGCGGTTCCTTATTGCAAAATGCAAGTCGACGTAACCGTCGATGAAGGCCCCAGATTGATTCAACGTTGAGTCCCAAGGAGGGAAAGTGGCAACAGCCGCCAAGAAGGCTCCGGCCAAGAAGGCTCCGGCAAAGAAGGCTCCGGCAAAGAAGGCCGTAGCCAAGAAGGCTCCGGCCAAGAAGGCCGCCGCCAAGAAGGCACCGGCCAAGAAGGCCGCCGCCAAGAAGGTGGCCAAGAAGGCGCCGGCGAAGAAGGCCGTAGCCAAGAAGGCTCCGGCGAAGAAGGCCGTAGCCAAGAAGGCTCCGGCCAAGAAGGCCGCGGCTAAGAAGGCTCCGGCCAAGAAGGCCGCCGCTAAGAAGGCTCCGGCCAAGAAGGCCGCGGCTAAGAAGTAGCCGTCTGAATCACAACGCGGTACCAAGCGAATGGGGGGCCGATGGCCCCCCATTCGTCTCGGGTACCGACAGATCCTCTGGCACGTCGACGTCGAAACGCCACGGGCTGGTAGTGAGTGTTACGACGTCGACGCCGATCCGTTCAGCTTCGCGTCGGTGGTGAATCGCCGAAGCCTCGCCGTAGTGGAAGCGGAACAACAGGCCGGTGGGTAGAGAGAGGATGTTCGTTCCGGTCCCGTGTCGATCGGCGACGATTGTGATGGTGCCCGGGGGCTCGAATCGCCCGAGTCCCTCGGGGAAGCGCAGGTCACCGTGAACAATTGAAACCCGTTCACAGACCATCGTCAGCTCGTCGTACGCGTAAGAGACCGCGTTGTTGAGACCGGAGTGCGGTGAACGAAGGACCGCGGCCCCATTGGCGAACGCGAACCGTTCGATGTCATCGCTCTCACACACGACAACGACTGGAAGGGGGGCGCAGTTCTCGAGCACCGAACGGGCCAAACGTTCAGCGATCCCCGCCACGTCGGTCGTTCCGGCGTCGCGAAGTCTTGACTTGGCGGAGTCGAACGATCGGAGCGGGACGACGATGATGTGCGCACTTGCGCGCGGGATCTTCGTGGCGTCGCCGAATTGTCCCACCGTTCCACTGTACGGCGCGATTGATCGCGCGGTCCTGCGCCGGCCGACCATCGGACGATCACGCACTTCTAGGATGACGGGGGTCAACGAGTGGAGGGAAGCCGTGAAGGCCGTCGCGCCGACCCTGGACATTGAGGCGGGACTCTTCGCCGACGGATATCGCTGGATCGGGTCGCTCGACGAGGTCGGCACCGGCAGCGCGGTCGGTCCATGCCACTGCGCCATCGTCGTCATCGGACCAGACGCCGGCGGGTTCCCATCTCGACTGCGCGACAGCAAACTCCTGAGCGCTTCGGTACGACAGTCGTTGGTGCCCGAGATCGAGCGGTGGGTCCACGAGTACGCGATCGGGTCAGCGAGTGCCACTGAGATCGACCAGCTCGGCATGACAGCGGCGCTCGGTGTCGCTGGTCACCGTGCGCTCGCGCAGTTGCGCGTGACACCGTCGGTCGTGCTGCTCGATGGTCAACGCGACTGGTTGAGTGTCACACGCACCGGTCTCGGTGACACCCCGTCCACGTCGGTGGTGGTTCCACCGGTTGTGACCATGGTTAAAGCGGATCGATACTGTGCGAGCGTGGCGGCCGCGAGCGTCCTCGCGAAGGTCCACCGTGACGCGTTGCTCGTCGAGCTCGCAGCGCGCTACCCGGGCTACGGATGGGAACGCAACAAGGGATACGTCACTGCGTCCCATCGCGAGGCGATTGGTCGATTGGGACTTACGCCCGAACATCGGCAATCGTGGAATCTGCTCGATTGACGCGACACGGTCATCTGCCATCGCGTAGTGCAGGGACGCGGCGATGGTTCCACCGCGCTAGACGATGGTGTGCGACCCTTGGTGCCGGTAGCGCGTGGGACAATGGCAGTATGCCTAAGTTTAAGGTCGCCACGGCCGCCCTGCTCCTGGTCGCCGTGGTTCCCCTGTTTGTGGCTTCCGCGAGTTCGCGCGCGTCCGCGTCGTCGACGTCGATGACCGTCGCCGAGACACCCGGGGCTACTCCCAATTACATCTTCCCGTTCATGAGTTGCGCGTATGACACGTCGAACAACGTCAACTACCTGCAACGGCTCCTCTACCAACCGTTGTACTGGTACGGCGCGGGAGGCTCGACGGCCCAGGTGCCAGCGTTGTCCCTTGCCAATGAACCTGTGTTCGCGAGGTCGCGGACATCCGCGACGTTCACCGTCAAACCGTGGCGATTTGCGAACGGTCAATACGTCACCGGTCGTTCGGTGATGTTCTTCTTGAATCTGTGGGTCGCTGACCCCACCGGGTTCTGTCCGAACGAACCCGGTCTCGGAATCCCGGGCGAACTCCGAGGTGCGTCGGCCACCGGTAATACGGTCCACCTTTTTTTCACTCACCCCGTCAATCCGACGTGGATCGTAAGTAACTTCCTCTCCCTGATTACGCCACTACCTGAAACCTGGGACCGCACTTCCGCGCACTCGATGGCGCACTGCTCGGCCGGTGCCCCTCGGGTGGCCGCGACGGTGGCGAGCTGTCGGGCAGTCGGGGCGTACCTCACCTCGATCGCATCGGCGACCTCAACGTTCACCGACGCCTTCTGGCGTAGCGGGGTCGATGGACCATGGATTCTCAGCTCGCTCGATGCCTCGGGTAACGCCACCTTCAGCGTCAATCATGCCTATTCGGGCTCTGTACACCCCCGCTTGACCTCGTTCACCGAATTGGCCTATCGATCGGCGGCCCAAGAGCTGCGGGACCTCGAGTCGGGTGCGCTCGACGTGGGCAACCTTGACTTCGGTACGCTCACGAGCGTGGCGGCTCAGTTGAATCCCGCGACCACCGCAGTGCAGACGCTGTCGGGAACCGACACCATCACCGGCGCCGCGCCGTGGTCGGTGGCGTACATTCCGTTCAACTTCGGTGCCGCGGACCTCGAGCGCTCGCTCATCGGCCAGGCGTACATTCGAGCGGCGATGCAAATGGACATCGATCAAGCGACGATCGTGAAAAACGTTTTCGGCGGGTACGCCACGGCCGGAGCTGGACCACTCCCCGCGGGCGTGGCCACCGCCGTGGGCGGATCGACGATCGCCACGTACCCCTATGACCCATCCAGCGCTGCCGCGAGCCTCGCTTCACACGGCTGGCGACCCAGCGGTGGCGTGCTCACCTGTGCGAACCCCGGTACGGGGCCCGATCAGTGTGGCGGGGGTATCGCGGCGGGTACGTCGTTGACGCTCAACCTGTTGATGCCCAACACCTCGCCACTGTTCGTGCGCGAGATCGGTGTGCTCGTGTCGGGTTGGAAGGCGATTGGCATCCAGGTCAACGTCGAGTTCGCCGGATACGGACAGGTGATCACCGCGTGTTCGACGACGCCTTCGGCCCAACTGTGCACCTGGGACTCGGGCTGGACGTACGCGCCAGCGGTCCTGCCGACAGGCGAGTCCCTCTTTGCGACGACGGGCTCGGCCAACGTCGGCGCATTCAGTGACGCCGGGATCGACGCCCTTATTAATCAGACGTTGCACGCTTCGGTCCCGCTCACTCGCTACGCCAAGGTGGTGTCAACGGTTCTGCCGGCGCTATTCATTCCCCAGGGGGAGGCACTCACCGAGACGGCGAAGAGCCTCCAGAGCACGGTGGGCCTCGCTCCGAATCCACTCGGCTCGTTCACCCCGGCGTTCTACCACTGGTAACGGGTTCGACATTCGCGCCCTGCGCTAGTGACCGAGGGACCAGTTCCACGGCACGATCAACGTGAGTGTCCCGCTCGAGGCGGCGCACCGCAACGAATAGGACGTCGCGGCGCGTCGGGGTGCAGAGGGCCCACTCGCGTCAGCTCTCCTCTCCATCGTCGCCGCGCGTTCTACGAGCATGGATGGGGCGTACGAACGGGCTGCGAAATCGGTGGCCGTGTGATGAACCAGAGCGTGGTCAAAGGCAGAAATTCTCGGAACGTGTCGAGACCAGCGTCGGGGAACACCCAGATGATCAGGAGTTCTGAGGGAACCCGCCGACGCCGAACGACGTGGAAATACCGTTCGGTGCTGCTAGCATTCGCACGTGCTGCAGTACATCATTCGCCGACTGTTTCAGTCCTTTGTGGTCTTGCTGATCGTTATGTTCTTCACGTTCTCCCTGCCGTATTTCCAGCAGGAGGGGATTCTCGCGCCTGCGTACGCGATCCTCGGGACGAACGCGACGAAAGCGCGCGTCGCCTATTGGGGCGCGCAACACGGCATGAACCACCCGTTCTTCGTGCGGTTCTGGAACTACTTCCTCCAGACGTTCGTGCACTTCAACCTGGGCACGTCTTACAAGCAGAACATGACCGTCTGGCAGATCATTTCCCTGTACGTACCCCGAACGGTCTGGTTGGCCGGCGCCGCGCTGCTACTCACGGTCTTGATCGCAATCCCGCTCGGGATGTACCAGGCGGCCCGGCGTAACACGGTCGTGGACTACGCCGCGACCGGCTCGGCGTTCGTGCTGTACGCGATGCCGTCCTTCTTGCTCTGTCTGCTGATGATGGATGCCTTCGGTTTCCACTGGCCGCATCTACCCATCTCGCCGCCTTCGAGCGTTGCGCCGTGGGCGATGTTCACCGATCCAAAGGGGTTCATCCTGCCCGTGGCGAGCTTGACCCTGTTGTCGGTGGCGGGGCTGAGCCGGTTTATGCGTGGCACGGTGCTCGAGGTGCTAGTGCAGGACTACATCCGCACTGCCAAGGCCAAAGGCTGTTCGAACCGGCGGGTTCTGATGCGCCACGCGTTCCGCAACGCCTTGGGCCCGACTGTCACCTTCCTCGGACTGTCCATCCCCGCGCTGTTCGGTGGTGCGCTGATCATCGAGAGTGTCTTTAACTACGAGGGGCTCGGCATGCAGACGGTGAACGCCGCCCTCAACGTCGACGTGCCGACGGTGCTCGGTATCACGATGCTGGTGACGATCATGACGCTCCTTGGGAACCTCATCGCCGACGTCGTCCTCGGCCTGGTTAATCCACGTATTCGCATTGAAGGAAAGAATTCGTGACCACTATCGCCGCTTCCAGTCCCGATATCCCCGCGCTGGCCAGTGACGTCGACAAGATCGACCCGCTGTGGCGCCAGCGTGTACGGATCTTCGTCCACAACAAGTTGGCCGTCGCCTCTTTGGCCTACGTGATCTTCATCACGCTCTTCTGCTACCTGTGGCCGATCTTCCACCCGACGAATCAGACCAATCAGGCGGCCACTTTCAACGTGACGTGGAACTCACCGCCGTCGATGCACAATCCGCTCGGCACCGACTCGAGCGGTTTCGACGAGTTGGGTCGTATCGCGTACGGTGGCGAGTACTCGCTGGCACTGGGATTCCTCGCTGGCATGATCACGATCGTGGTGGGCACGATCTACGGGATGGTCTCGGGATTCTTCGGTGGGATCACCGACACGATCATGATGCGAATCCTGGACGCGTTCTTGTCGATCCCGTACCTGTTCTTGCTCATCGCGCTCGTCACGATCTTCAATCGCACGACCATGCTGCTCATCTTGATCATCGGGTTCACTGGCTGGTGGGGTAATGCACGCATCATCCGAGGTGACGCGCTGCTGATACGAAACCTGGAGTATTCCCAAGCCGCAAGGTCTATGGGTGCGGGTCGTATGCGGATCATCCGTCGTCACGTCTATCCCAACTCGATCAGCAATATCGTCACTGTGGCGACGTTCTCGATCGCGGACGCGATTTTGTTCCTGTCCGCGCTTGGGTTCCTCGGGCTCGGGATCGTGGCGCCGCAGACTGACTGGGGCACGATGCTCCAGCAGGGCACGGAGCAGCTCCAGAATGGTTACTGGTGGGAGGTCTATCCGTTGGCAGCCGTCTTCATCCTCGTCGTGGTGGCGATCAACTACATCGGCGACGCACTACGCGACATCTTCGAGGTTCGACTCATTCAGCGGTGACCTCTGTCGCGATCGACCGCTGCATTGACGCGATACGCGACCACTTCGGTATGCCAACACCCGTGTGGAAACAGGGCAGCTCCGCGGACAGATCAGACTGTTGACTTACCCAGACAGTCGGTGCTCAGCCATAGCAACGTGAGCGAGCGCGTGGCGTCGATTGCGGGTGCGTCGGTGTACCCGTGTTGCATACCGGGCAAGGTAGCAGCAGATGTCGCTGAGGGACTGCAGCGGCGAAGTCGAACGCGGCTGACGGTCTTCCACCCTGCGAATGACCTCGCGTCGGGTCCACCGCGTTCTCAATACTGAGCCCGGGCGCACCTCGGCGTCGCCAGAGGCAGAAGGCAGAGGCGCCGAGTGCCGGCCGGAGACCGCAGTCGTGGTCGTTCTACCGGGCGAATCGACGGGTCGTCAGTTGCGAGCACTGGCTCATCGCTGAGGTAACGATCCTTGATGCTTGCAGCACGGACTCGCCCCGTTCTTCGTGGCGAACGAGTGAAATCGGCACCGGGACGGTACTGCTCGTGCGCGTTGTGCGACCGCGACAGGTGGTGTGGGCGACTTCACAGATCACCGCCGACCACTGCAAACTCGGTAGCTCTCGATTGCATCGTGCCGGTGTACCCGCCCGAGCGCTGCTGCCAGCTACACGGAGACGGAGCTGACGATCGCTATCGGCGCGAAGTCCGTGACGGTCAACGGGGACACCAACTCCTACGGACGTCGTCTCTGAGCCGTTAGGCGGCGACTGAGGACGCTCAGCGCTGCCGTTGGGACAGGCGCGAGTGGTGACCGTCCTGGTGAGAGCTGAGACGTGGGATGGAGCGGGTGATCGTTAAGAGCGTCGGTGCGGGGCAAACGGGTATCGTTGCCGTCGACGCACTCCGTGACAAGCGTCGAAGTCGATCTCCGATGAATGGACGCGACGGATCCGGGCGAATCACCCCGCCCGCGATGATGGTAGGACTGCTTCGGGCGGTGAAGGGACGTCCGATTCACCGTCCGACGATGGTCTGTCCCCAGTCTTATCGGCCCAAAACGTCCGTCGACGTTGGCCTACTGGCCAGCGGTGATGTTCCGGGAGATGATAGAAACCGGTGTCTGCAGCGGGAAGTGGCACGCGGCACGGTGCGTCTCGCTGAAGTACTGGAATTCGGGCTCCTCGTTCGCGCAGATGTCCTGTGCTCGAGGGCATCGCGTGCGGAATCGGCAGCCCGATGGGGGATTGACCGGCGAGGGGAGTTCACCCTTGACTTGGCGGCCATGGCGAAGGCGTGACGCCTCAGGGTCAGGCACAGGGACCGCATCGAGGAGGCCCTGCGTGTACGGGTGAGCAGACTTGCGGAACACTGACTCGGCGTCGCCGATTTCGACGAGCTTACCCAGGTACATGACGCCGATCGAGTCGGCCATGTAGTACACGACGGCGAGGTCGTGGCTGATCATCACGTATGACAGTCCGTGCGTGCGCTGGAGGTCCTTCATCAGGTTGAGGATCTGTGCCTGGATCGAGACGTCCAGGGCCGAGACCGGCTCGTCGGCGATGACCAACTTGGGATTGAGCGCAATCGCTCGCGCGAGTCCGATTCGTTGACGCTGACCACCCGAGAACTCGTGAGGGTACCGGTCAGACGCCGTTGGATCGAGTCCGACGGTGAGCAGCAACTCGGCGACCTTCTTACGTTGTTCGGCCGCGCTGCCCTCGTGCTGGATGGACAGCGGCTCACGGATGATCTCGCCGACCTTCATGCGCGGATTAAGTGACGAGTACGGGTCTTGGAACATCATCTGACGGTTACGACGTTCCTCACGGGTCGGCTTGTGGCCTTTGCCAGAAACCTTCTTGCCCTGGAAGGCGATGTCGCCGGCGGTCACTTCCTCGAGCCCGACGATGAGTCGTCCGACGGTCGTCTTGCCACAGCCGGATTCACCGACGAGCCCGAAGGTCTCGCCCTCTTGAATCGTGAACGAGATGCCCGAGACCGCGTGAATCGCACCGACCTGGCGACGGATGAGCCCACGCTTGATCGGGAACTCCTTCACCAGGTTCTCGACCCGGAGAATCTCGATGCCCGAGCCCGCCGTGGTCGAGGCGGCCTCGGCCGAACGAATCTCGACCCGGGGTCCGTCCACCGGGTGGAAGCAGGCGAAGCCGTGGACGTTGGTGCCCGTGAAGTCGGGTTCGACCGCTCGGCAGTCGTCCTGGGCGTAGAGGCACCGGGGCGCGAAACGGCAGCCGATGATCTCTTTGGTCAGGTCCGGCGGGAGTCCCGGAATCGAGGTGAGGTGCGTCTTAGACGCCGTCTCGATGCTCGGCATCGACGCCAGCAGCGCCTGGGAGTACGGGTGCTTCATCGACTTGAAGAGGGTGTCGGTCGTCGCTTCTTCGACCTTACGACCTCCGTACATCACGACGACGCGATTGGCGCGTCCAGCGATCACGCCCATGTCGTGGGTGATCAACAGGATGCCCATGTTGAGCTCGCTGCGCAGGCGATCCAGTAGGTCAAGGATCTGTGCCTGGATCGTCACATCGAGCGCGGTCGTCGGTTCGTCAGCGATAAGCAACTTGGGTGAACACACGAGTCCCATCGCGATGATCACTCGTTGGCGCAACCCACCGGACAGTTCGAATGGGTACTGGTTGAGTCGCTCGGCCGGTCGGGGCATCTCGACCATCTCGAGCACCTCGATCGCGCGACGCTGCGCGTCGGCGTCACTCGCACCGGTGTGTATGCGCAGACCTTCGGCGATCTGCTTGCCGATCTTCGTGGTGGGGTTGAGCGAACTCATCGGATCCTGAGGGATGAGCGCAATCGAGCGCCCCCGCTGATGCTGCATTTCGCGTTCGGAGAGGTTGAGCAGGTTCGTCCCGTCAAAGTTGATGGAGCCATCGACGATTCGTCCACTTCCGGGGAGGAGCCGCATGATCGCGAGACCCGACGTGGTCTTCCCACAACCGGACTCGCCAACCAGCCCCACACATTCGCCGGGTTCGATGTCCATGGAGAAATCGTCGACCGCGGTGGCGAATGACTGGCGAGTGGCGAATTGGACCTTCAGATTGGAAACCGAAAGCAACGGCGACATAGGCAACGAGTCTACCCACTGGAAGGCAGGCATCAGGGTCGCATGGGTCGAGTTACAGCTGCTTTCCTGGCATAAATCGCCGAATTTCGTGTGGCTACGAGTTGGTCTTTCGCCTCGACTCCATCACGGTTACCGCTCCGCATTCGTACTGGCGCAGGACCCTATACGGCCACGAGCGTCCCAGTGGGCGAGGTGCCCATCGATAGACGCGAATCCTCCCGCGTCAGGCTCGAGGTGCAGGGGTGCGAGGTGCAAGCAAAGGCCCCCGATCGAACCGATCGGGGGCCTTTGCGGTATGTGGTGTTCAGTGAAACTCTAGAAGTGCAGGTACTCCGGCATGAAGTTCTGCAACACGCTCGGAACGAGTGCGGACGGTGCGCCCTTCAAGGTCTTGATGAACTCACCAACCGGCGTCTGCGTCGGCTGGTAGAGAACGGGGACCTGGACGGCCGCGAACTGCGCGTACGCGCTCAAGGTGGAGTTACCTTGGAAGGTGGCGCGGATGATCGCGTCCATCTTCGGGTTCGAGTAACTGCCATTGTTCGAGCCAGCGCCCGTGTAGAGCAACTCTTCACCCGACGGGTAGTAGTCAGGCGCGTAGATCCATCCCGCGCCCCACGTGCAGATCTCCCACTTCTGGGTGCCAGACTGACCGCAACCACTGATCACGTTGTTGAACGTGTTGGTCGAAGTCGTGGTGTTGATCCCGATGGTCTTCCAGTCAGAAACCTCAGCGTTCACCGTGTCGGTGACCGCGGGTGCGCCGCTGACGTACTCCAAAGTGAGGTTCAACTTCGTTCCACCGTGAACGCCAGCGCCACAGTGCGCCGGGCCGACGCCGGGCTTGACACAGGTCATGACCCCACCGCGCATGGCCCAACCGTGTGAGGTGAGCAACGACTTGGCCTTGGACAGGCTGAACGGGTACGGGTTCTTCGGTGTCTTAGAAATCGACGCCGGTGCTCCGTAAGGAACCGGGCTCCACGTCGGGATTCCGTAACCCTTGAAGATCTTGTTGATGATCCCCTTCTGGTCTGTCCCCATCTGCAGGGCCTGGCGGAAGTACAACTGGTGGAACACTGCCTGAAGCGGGTTGGTCTTCGAGAAGTTGATCGGGTCGTAGTTGTAAGCCCACGACAGACCTGACTTCAAGTTGTACCTGCCCGCGAGGGCGGGGATGTTCGGGCCGGCCTTGCCGATTCCCGGTGCCGGCGACGTAATCTGGGTCGTGTCCACGTACCCGAGGTCAATGCTGCCAGCGCGCAGTGCGTTCAACTCAGCGGCGGCCGAGGCGAATGGGACTTCCTTCACCATGGCGACCTGAGCCTTCTGGGGGCCTGAGTACTTGGTGTTCGGCACGAAGGTGACGTTGCCGAGGGTGTCCATTGACTGGAGCTTCCACGGACCGTCGACACCGCTCTGCCACATGGCGTCGGTGTACGTGCTGATCTTGGAGGACTGACCGTCGAGGTAGGCCTCAACTGCCTTGCACGCCGTGTCCGTGGACGCAGCACCGAATGCGCCAGTGGCGCAGGTCGAGGTCTGTCCCGGAGCGGTGATGTCCCACGAGTCGGGGAACGGTGTGATCTCCGATAGGTAGTTGTAGAGCAGCCAGTTCTTGTTGATCGGCTTGTTGAAGTTCATGACGACGGTGTTGCCCGAGCCAGTCGCGCTCGTGACCTGGTCAGGGATACCGTATCCCGGGACGTAGCCGGCGTATGCCTTCGGGTCAGCCTTGTAGAGGTTGAGGAAGAACATCACTGACTGGGCGTCCACGGTCTGACCGTCGGCGAACTTCCAGCCCTTCATCTTGATGGTCAGCGTCTTGTTGCCGTTGGTCCATACTGGCGAGTTAGCCAGTGACAAGGAGGGAACGTACGCCGGTGAGGTGCCCAGTCCGAACCAATACATCGGTCGGAACATCAACATCTGGAACTGGTTCAGGGTCGAGACCGAGAAGTTTGCAAATCCCACGTAGGGGAAGATGTAGTTCGGCGGTGTCTGCGGCGCTTCAGCGAAGGTGATCGTTCCCTTCGGTGCGGAAGCGCCACTTGGGCTTGAGCTAGCCATTGTGAGACCCAGCGCTAACGAACTGGCCGAGATGGCCAGCGTTGCGCCGAGTCGTAACCTTCGACGGACATTCATTGATTCAACCTCCCCTAGTGGTCACATCG
>JAJZSX010000428.1 GCA_021849435.1 Actinomycetes bacterium
TAATCCGCCAGCACGCCCTAGCCCCGATCGTTCACGAGAATTCTGTTGAGCGGTCGATGCGCATTTTCGCGAACTCTTTATCGAGGTCGCCGTCGATAGAGCCATTGTTCGAGTTCCGCGCGGGTTCATGTCGTGATTTTGGCAATGGTTTTCGACCAGTGGGACGTGTTCAACCCCGCGGAGGTGATTCTGGACAGCGATGACGGGGTTCGCTCAGGTGAGCAGCGCCACACTGCGATAGGCGCGAAGCAACGCGTCGGTCGCGGGCCATCCCTCGATCACGCGGACAACGATCTGGCGGCTGCTGTGGATCAGTCGACCCGGAGCGTGAAAGAGTCCCCAACGCATTGTCTTGGGTCGTGCGTTCTTCCAGGGTCCCTCCAGGCAGAGCAGCTGGAACCAGCGCACGAGGTCACCGGCGAGTCGCACCGCGAATAGCCACGCCTGGTTGGCGGCGAAGTTCGTAAAGGGCATCGAGGTGAGACCGGAGTCCTTCAAACGTTGAATGTGGTTCTCGACGTGCGCGTGCGCGCGCATCGTCACGTCGAGGTCGCGCGGGTCACCGGGCTGGTCGGTGTAAAAGCCCCAGTAGCGAAACTCGAGTGAGGGAATGAGGCTGCGCTGAGCTCCGGGGTGCAGGGGCTCTCGTCGCACGATGAATCGCGTGCCCTCGGGCAGCGACGACGTGTCGATCAGGCTCGTCAGTTCCGCGACCGCGGCGCCGACACGCAACTCGCCGTCCTGGGTGAGCGCGGGCAGCCACACGTCACAGCCCTCGGCCACGTAGACAGCACTCATGACCTGCTCATTTGAGCGAACGGTGACAAAGAAGCCGACGTTGCGAGCTCGACAGGCCTTGCGGAACCCGTCGGTGCAGCCGGCCGAGTCGGCGCGCACGATCAGCGTGCGCACCAAAGGACTCGGGTCGTCATCGACGTGGTGCCCCGAACGAATCGCTTCGGGCAGTTGCGCAATCGCGTCGTCGAGGACGGTGACGTGATCGGCCACGTCGTTGGCCCCGTCGCTGCCCGGACGCAGGATCCCCGACAGCGCCTCACCGGTCTCGTCGGCAAAACAGAGCATCGGGTGGAAGCCATAGGTTTTCTTGTAGGTGGGCGCGGCGTTCTGCTTGTTCTCGGAGTGAACCTGGAGAAGAGTCGCGTCGATGTCGAGGAAGACCGGGTCCTTCGCCGCGGTGATGCCCAGGCGGTCCCAGACCTGCTCGCGCACTGCAGCGGTGGCGCCACCGAGATCCTTCACGGTCGCCTCGTCGAGCTCGTGGAACATCCGGTGCACCGTTGAGTCACTGGCGACGAAGCCGAAGAGATCGTTTTGTAGTCGCAAGTGCTCGACGTCCGCACAGCTCTCGCCACCCCCGGCGATCACCAGGGCCATGTGGGTCAACACCTTGCCCCGGTCGTGCAGTGGGGCTCGCTCGCCGCGCTTAATGATCCGCGAGGAGAGCAAAGAGCCAAGTTTCAAACGATCGGCAAAGGCGCCCAAGGCGTGCAGTCCGACGTGGGCAACAACCCCCGCGCCACCGGGTTCCACACTGACGCGATTCGTTGCGGTAGCGTTCATCTCAGAAGTGCCCTTCGTGTTTGGAAATCTGTGGTCTAAGCAACTCCAGTTTCCCTGACACGAAGGGCATTTTCGCGGATGGCGGTCAGTCGGTCACGCGGTCGCGTGAATGATCGGGGCTAGAGCACGTGGAAGACCGTCTCGTGCGAGAGTGCCTTGCGGACATCCAGGAGGTGCCACCTTGCGAAGCACCGGGTTAAGGGCCGCGTGCCGAACGACCGGTCCTGATGGATCTCTGAAGAAAACCGAAGATAATCCAATGCAGTTTGCTGGTGCTGTCATACAGGAGACGCACGCCTACTCACTTGATTTGCCGAGAATCACTCGACTGACATGTTAAACACAACTCAGATAGTTAACCTTTAGTATTACTACAGGTTAACAAGTAAATGGACCTTTCCAATTTCGTGTGTCGTGATGTTTATGAATATCAAGTTGTCAGTAACATCGCTAGTGACCAATGAATTGTTTCGGAGGCCCGATGCCAGAAGAACAGTTGAACAGAGAACTTGACGTTGCTCTAAGGGCACTGTTCGACCCTGAAGCGTTGATGATGCGAATCGTGAACGAGGCACTTCTCCTCATTCCACACTCGGAGGGTTCTGTCATCGAATTAATTGATGGTGAGAACTTGTACTACGCGCACGCCGCAGGAAATTTATCTTCTCATCTTGGACTCCGTCTTAGAGCAGAGGAGAGTCTTTCAGGGTTGTCGGTTCGCGAGGGGGTTACACTTCGTTGCGACGACTCGGAAATTGATCCCAGAGTTGACGCCGAAGCATGCCGTCGAGTGAATGCTAGATCAATGGTGTGCGTTCCGCTCAGACGTGTCAATCGCCCAGTTGGAGTATTGAAGGTGACCAGTACCCGTCCTTCAGCATTTAGTGACTCGGACGCCGCGATGCTTGCGGGACTGTCCTCATTTATTACGGCGACTATCACCGCGCTGGCCGACGTCGGTAGCGCGACATTCACGACCCTCGATAATTCATGGATTTCGCAAGAGCTTGAGGCCACGAAAGTGACCAGCCCGATTTCAACGTTCTTGGCGAACGTGTTGCGCCCAGGCGTGGTGGAAGATTTGGAGGTTGCCAAACGAGTGCAATCGGTGCTCGCCGATCGCATGTTCAACATCGTCTACCAGCCAATCTTCGACCTGAACACCGGCCACCCGATGATTTGGGAAGCACTGAGTCGATTCAGTACTGTCCCGCACAGAAGTCCCAGTGATTGGTTCCACGACGCTTGGCGAATTGGACTTGGTCCTGAACTCGAGTTCGCGACTGCTTCAGCAGCGCTGAAAGTAATGGGGGCTCTTCCGAACGGTTGCCGTGTTGCTATCAACCTGAGTCCGCAACTCATCGAGCACCCAAACTTCACTTTGCTACTCGAAATGGTAGATCACAACCGACTTGTTATCGAAATCACCGAACACTTTGACGCTGACAACTTTGAGCGCATCCGCCGAATACTTGAACCACACCGTCGTAACGGCATTCACGTTGCGATGGATGACACAGGAAATGGCTTTTCAAGCCTGTCGCGCATCATTGAGTTGTCTCCCGAGATAATCAAACTAG
>JAJZSX010000429.1 GCA_021849435.1 Actinomycetes bacterium
AGGTCGTCGTGACGGGAGCGAGGTCGACCCAAGGAATCATCGCGGCGGTCTTCACCTTCGCGCTCGTGCACGAACTGAGAGCCAGCCCCGCGGCGAAGAGCACGACGCCGCCGAGCACACGAAGTCCCGTCATCTGCGCCACCAGTCCACCCCTCATCCTGGACGACGGCGCCGCGGGCCTTCGAGACGACTTCTTCTCGATCATGACCGGAATCTACTCACCGCAGAGCTTGGGAGGTTCGTCGCGGTCTCGCCCACGACGCACGCACTCGCAGCGCCACTCGTCTCTCATCCCGAGCCCTCAGGAGCCCTCGACCTTCCGCGATCGACAGCGTCTGGTCGCCCTCGTGCCAGCACCACGTCATGCTCCGGGGCTGAAGTGCTCGGCCGCGATGTTGACCAGCGACACGTCACCGAACTCGACGTCATTGCCGACGCCTGCGCGACCATGGACGAGCGTCGCGCCATCATGTCAATCCCGCGCATCGGCACTGTCAGCTGAGACGGAAACTCTAGAGTGTCGCGCCCGAGGGATCCTTCAAAGGTTGATGCGGGATGACCTCGGGCACGTCGAGGCGCGCCACGCCGATGTGAAAGTCGTTGACACCGTAATAGACGTCGTAGCGATGGGGCTCGTCGATGTCGGTACGCCGGTCGATCCCGGTCGGAAAGACGACGTTGGACGCCGTGGCGCGCGGACCGTTCGACGTCGGTGGCACGAGGATGGGCCGGTGGGACCGGTAGATCAGATCTTGGGGGTACTCGGCGGAGAGAACCATCACACCGGCGCGATAGGTCAGAAGGGACCGCCCATCGGACTCGATCTTCTCGCTCACGCCGTGGTAGATGAACAGCCAGCCGTGGCGCGTCATCACCGGCGGCGTGCCGCTACCGATCTTGAGGTTCTCCCACGGCGAGACCGGTGCGGCAAGTCGGTGATGCGAGGTGAAATGTCGCAGCTGGTGGGGATCCGTTCCCGAGAGCTCCATCGGGGTGTAGGAGATCCAAATGCTCTCGCGATGCAAATCAACGTCGCGGTCATCGTCGAATTCGACGGTCTCCTCGGGTCGTGTTCCGGGGAAGAGGGGGCGGTGCAGAATAGCGAACTCGTGTCGCCCGTCGGGGTTGGGCACCGCCTGGGGAAAGCTGGTGGCGTCCTTGTTATCGACGCCGTTGAACTCGATGCCCTCGTAGGGCTCGAACGTGGCCAGTCCGAGCCGGCGCCAGGTAAAGAGGTCGTCAGAGACCGCGAGCGCGATGCGCGGCCCATCGGGCGAAAACGCGGTGTAGGTCATCAGGTAGCACTGGAGGGGCTCGACGTACGTGACGCGCGGATCCTCGCAACCGCCCTCGCCGTTCGGGCGCAACTCGTAGGGCGCCTCCGGCTCGAGGGCCACGCCCAGGCGCTCGACGCCCCGGGGATTGCCGTCGTCGTCGAAGAGGACCCGCATGATCCCAATACGAGAAAAGTTACCCTTGGCCACCATGCGGGGAAAGAGGTAGAGCTCGCCATCGGGTCCGCGCGCCGCGGCCGGGTTGAGGAGTCCCTCCACCTCATAATCGTTGTCGGCTTCGGGCGAGATGACGAGATCCAAGGGGTGCATCGTGAAGTGGCTCACGTTGGCCTCCCGGGTGAGACGATCTGGGTGGTGCCGTCGCCGAGGCAGGCAATCACCGTCTGGATCACCCGCGCGGTCTCGCGCGGATCGCGCACCAGTATCGAGTCGACGCCGGCCTCTTGGGCCGGATAGTCGTTGCCGCCATCGAAGATCGCGTCGCCGGCGAAGAGCATCTCGGCCACGGGGATGCCCAGGTGGTCGACGAGCTTCCTGATTCCGTAAGCCTTGTCGATGCCGGGCTTGGTCACGTCGATCGATGTGGTCCCACCCATGTTGATCGCAAATCCGGGCAGCAACGGCTCGAGGATCGCGATGATCGAGCGGCGCTTGGAAAAGTCCGGGTCCCAGTCGCGTTTGACCTCCAGGGGGGCCTCCTGGCCGAGCACCGAGAGAGTGATCTGACTGCCACGGTCCTCAATCGCCTCGCCCCAGACGCGTTCGACCGTGATGCCGGACTCCTCGAGTGCCGCGGTGAGACTCGCGATGATCGTGTTGCGCTCCTCGGAACTGAGATCTTCGGAGTACACCTTGGTCCACTCGCCGTCAAAGTGGAAGAACTGCGTGCCGCAGGTGGGCAGCAGGAAGAGGTTCTCGAAACCCTCGGCGTGTGGCAGCGATCCGAGTAACTGGGTCTCGAACTGCGCCCAACTCCCCCCGGAAATGACCGCCACCTTCATAACGCCGAGCAGCTCGATAAGAAGGTCCGCCATGTCCGGCGACAAAGGTGACTTGCTCTCGGCGAGGGTCCCGTCAAGGTCGAAGACGAAGAGCTTCTTCACGCGTAACCCACGAGTCGGCTCGTCGCACCCGCCCGCACCCTGGCGCGACTACGCGCGTCCATAGTCGTCCTCCAAACGGACGATGTCATCCTCACCGAAGTAGATTCCGGTTTGAACTTCGATGAACTCGACCGACGACTCGCCGTGGTTTTCGCAACGGTGCGCCTGGCCGATACCGATATCCAGGCTCTGGCCTGGCGAGAGCTCGTAGGTCACCCCGTCGAGAATGGCCGTCGCAGTGCCGCTGACGATGAACCAGTGTTCGGCGCGCTTCTCGTGTCGCTGATAGCTCAGGCGCTGACCCGGTACCACGATGATCTGCTTGACCTTGTAGTCGGGAGCCGTGTCGTCGAGCACTGTGTAACTTCCCCACGGGCGAGTGTCTCGTTCACGGCCAAAGCTGTCCATCGTGGTCATAACGCCTTCTTTCACGCGTGCTCGGGACCCGCACCGGGATCTCCGAGTGAGATTCGTCCTCGGGATAGGCCTATCCCCACCCTAGGGAGAGTCCCCCTCGAATGGGCCAGCGGGCGACTCGCGCGCGTCCGATGCGCGGTGATCTGCACGAATTCACCGTCCTCGTGCGCTGCAAGTAGCACCGTCCGCACGAGTTCCCCGCTGTCACCGCGAGAACGGTCGAGATCTCAGGACGTCTCGCCCGCGTCGGGCTGCCCTTTGCGGCGGCGCCTCCTCAATCGAATTACTTGACGAGGATCATGGAGTCTCTCCAGAGTCGATCACCAATGTCCGTGGCCATGAGAAA
>JAJZSX010000430.1 GCA_021849435.1 Actinomycetes bacterium
GTGTATTTTTAGTAGCGTTGCCCCCGTGGCTAAGAGCGCAGCGGGTAAATGGGTCAGTCGGGTCGGGTCGTCGGGTGGCGGCCGGTCCTACAAGAAGGCGAGGCCGTCCAACTTCTACGGTGCGCTGGTCGTGATCGTGGTGCTCGGGCTCGCCGCAACGGTGCTCGCTCGCTACGAGTACCAGAATCCGAGCTCGGGGACGCCGTCGACGCCGCCGACGATCGGCACGACGTGGTACGCGGCGCTGTCGATCGACAACTGCGGCACGCCGGCCGCGAGCCTCGCGCCTGATCCCAAGACCACCGGCGGCTTCACCGTCGAGGCCAACAACGTGATCAAGGTGAGCCCGGTGACCAAGGCCGACGCCGGCAACAACGCGACGCTCGCGCAGTTCTCACGCGAGTACACCGGACTCCTCGCGACCTCCACCGAGCTGAGCTACCCCGACGCCAAGGGCACGACGACGCTGAAGAACGGCGACACGTGCGCACCCAAGACCAAGTACGCCGGCAAGGTCGGTGAGGTCTCCTACGCCTACTGGTCCTCGCTCGCCCAGAAGAAGCCCACGGTCACGACCGACCCGAGCACGATCAAGTTCTCACAGTACCTGCGAGTGACGATGGCCTTCCTGCCGAGCGGCATCACCCCGGCGGCGCCGTCCAAGTCGACGGTCACGGCGATGGTCAAGACGGCCATCACCCCGGTGACAACCACCACGGTGGCACCGGTGACGACGACGACGGCCGGGACCGGCACGACAACGACAACGACCGCCACCACGTCCACGTCCACGTCCACGACGACGACACCAAAGGGATAACTTGCAGGCGGTCATCCTCGTTGGCGGCATGGGGACGCGTCTGCGTCCGCTGACCTACGAGACGCCAAAGCAGATGCTGCCGCTCGTCGGCGTGCCGATGATCGAGTGCGCCCTGGAGAACCTGGCCCGCCACGGGGTCACCGACGTCGTGCTCTCGCTCGGGTACCTTCCCGACCGCTTCATCGAGGCCTACCCCGACGACGTGATCGCGGGCATCAACGTCACCTACGCCGTCGAGTCCGAACCGCTCGACACCGCCGGCGCCATCCGCTACGCGGCCGCCGAGGCGGGCATCGCTGAGACGTTCATCGTGGTCAACGGCGACGTCGTCACCGACCTCGACCTGACGGCCCTGCTGGCCTTTCACCGCGAGCGCGGGGCCGAGGCCTCTATCGCACTGCACCCGGTCGTGGACCCCTCGCTCTTTGGCGTCGTGCCGACGGCGCCCGACGGACGGGTCCTCGCCTTCGTCGAGAAGCCCCCGCGTGACGAGGCGCCCACCAATCTGATCAACGCCGGCACCTACGTCATGGAGCCGTCGGTCCTCGACCGCATCGCTGCCACCGGGCGGGTGAGCGTGGAGCGCGAGACCTTCCCGTCACTGGCCGCCGACGGGACGCTCTACGCGATGGCCGACCACGCCTACTGGCTCGACACCGGTACGCCCCACGCCTACCTGCAGGCCAACGTCGACATCCTGCGCGGGCGCGACGGCCGCAACGTCCCCGAGATTCGCGACGGCTCCTGGGTGCACGCCTCGAGCCGAGTTGACGCGTCGGCGACGCTGCGCAACGCCGTGGTCGACCGGGACTGCCAAGTGGGCGCGGGTACCATCCTCGAGCGCGCCGTGCTCTTGCCCGGCGCCGTCGTCGGTGAGGGCGCGGTCGTGCGGTGGTCGATCATTGGCCCCGGTGCCTTCATCGGCGAGTGCGCCGAGCTGGGTCCCACGTGCGTCGTCGGGGCCAAGGAGCATGTCGCGGCGGGATCGGTCCTGAGTGGCGACGTCCGACTGGGTGGGGTCTGACCTAGCGGAAGAGGTCGCCGTTGACCGGGCGAATGATGTCGCTCGCGACCGAACCGCGACCGAAGTAGGTCGGATCGAGCCCGCGCAGGCGCGCGAACGGCGTGCCGGCGGCCTTGCCGAGCACGAGGTTCGCGGCCCCGGCGATCTCGTCGGCGATGGCGACCTCGGTCGCCTCGAGCGTGCGTCCCGTCGCGTCGAGGGTGCCGCGCAGGTCCAGCACCGCCCGCAACCCGGCGGCCCCGATGGCCACGTCGGTGACCCCGTGGCGCCACGCCCGACCGAAGGTGTCGGTGACGACGACGCCCACGTCGACGCCGCGGCGCCGGTGCAGGGCCGAGCGAAGTCGCCGCGCCGATCGGTCCGGATTCACCGGCAGCAGCACCGCGGTCCCGGGCTCGGTGTTGGACAGGTCGACCCCGGCGTTGGCGTTGACGAAGCCGTGGTGCGTCTCGGTGATCCGCAGGGTGCCGCGACGGCGCAGGATGCGCCGGGACTCGGCCTCGATGAGGGCGAGCTTGGCCTCATCGGTTCCGTCGAAGGGCACCACGCGTCCCTCGGCCTTCGCGACGACCTTGCTCGTGACGACGATGACGTCGCCGTCGAGGATTGTCTCGTCGAGCTCGTCCATCGCCTCGAGCAACAGCGCCGCGAGGTCGGCGCCGGCCGTCACGGCGCCGGTGATCGCGATCGGCGTGACGAGCAGGCTCACGACAGCACCGCCGCGGCGAGGGCCGCATCGCGGCTCGAGTCGCCCATGATCGTGGTCGTGACGCGCACGGCGAAGCCCCGCTCGCGCAGCGCCGTCGCGTGGTGCGCGTCGGTCTCGTCGATGACCCAAGTGCCTACGAGGTCGCCGTAGAAGTCGGCGACCCCGACGCAGCTGACCTCGTGGCCGAGTTCGCGCAGCAGCCGGTCGGCGGGTCCCTTGAGGGCCGCGCCGTCGACGATGGGCGAGACGGCGACGACGTCGTCGCGCCGCCGCCGTATTGCCTCGCGGACGCCGGGAACCCGCAGGATCGGGTCGATCGAGATGATCGGGTTGGATGGCGCGATCACGATGCGCGCCGCGTCGTGAATCGCCGACAGTGCCGCCGCGGTCGGCCGCGCGTCGGCGGCGCCCACGACGTCGACCCCCGAGACCACGATGTCGTGGTGGTGGCGCACGAAGTACTCCTGGAACGAGAGCCGACCGAGCGCCGTCGAAAAGACCGTCGAGATCGGGTCGTCAGAGACCGGCAGGAGTGCGACCGTTACGCCGAGCGCGCGGGCGAGCTCGGCGCTGACCATGGTCTTGGTGGCCCCGGCGGCCAGGCGC
>JAJZSX010000431.1 GCA_021849435.1 Actinomycetes bacterium
GGGGAGTGAAGGTTTCTCACGATAGATCTCCATCCACCGGGCCGCTAGCTCATCGGGAAGAGCAGGGGACTTTTAATCCCAAGGTGCCGAGATCGAGACTCGGGCGGCCCACTGAAGTGCTGATCAAGGGCTCCTTATTATCATTGGCTCGACGATGTCTAGCCATTTGTCTAGCCGCAGGACGTGGCCGCGGTGACGTGGCGGGCACGAAATCCTTGTACAGAAGTTCCTCCATCGCCTTGGCCGCCTTGGCTCTCGATCCTGGCAGCAGGTGCACGTAGACGCCCTTGGTGACGCCAATCGAGGCGTGGCCGAGTTGATCGGCCACCGCTTCCAGGGGAACATCCATAGAGAACATGAGCGAGGCGCACGAGTGGCGCAGTTCATGAATCGACCAGTGCCCGAGTCCGACCTTCTCGGTGATTCGGGGAACACCTTTACCGAAATCTCCCGGGTCCAGGGGCCGTCCGTAGGTGGAGGTGAACATGAGGTTCTCGTCGTTGCGCCAGGCGTCGCCGCGAAGTTGGGCCTCCTCCTCTTGGTCCCGGCGATGACCTTCGAGCAGATCGACCAGTGGCGGCGATAGGTGCAGCGTGCGTCGACTCCCCTTGGTCTTTAAGTCGCTCAAGTGCACACCGGAGTTGTCGCGTACCAGTTGACGACGGACCGTTAGCACGACCGCGTCGTGCGCGACGTCAATGTCGGACCACGCGAGACCGATGATCTCACCGCGGCGTAACCCGAGCAGGAGGGCCAAGGTGTAGGCCGCCCCGAGGCGATGCTCCTTACAGGCGACCAAGAAGATCTGCGCCTGCTCGGGGGTCATGGTGCGACCCTCGCGGTGGGGCAACTTGGGACCCTCGGCGATAGCCGCCACGTTGCGCGTGACCAAGCCGTCCTGCTCGGCCATGCGAAGCGCTCGGCGCAGCGTAGCCCGAGCCATGCGCTTGGTTGACGGGGAGAAGCCACTTTTCCCGAGTGCGATCATCATGGCGTTCACGTCGGTGGGCGTCAATTTGTTGAGACGAATCTTGCCGAGATGGCGAACCAGGTAGAGACGAACCACCCGCGCGTAGATCTCCTGCGTTCTTACCGACACGGTTCCGGGAATCCGCTTGGTCAGCCACGTCTCGAGGTACTGCTCGACGCTCAAACGTTCCGAGGCGAGCTGGGTGCCGTGAATCTTCTGGGGCTGCAACTCGCGCATCTTGCGTACGGCCTCGGCCTGGGTCTTGGCCTGAACCTCAATCCACCGTCGTGCTCTCGTAGTTGGTGAATTTCGGTCGTCGTGAGACCGCTGATCATCGCGGTCACGGCACTTTCGGTGATTTCCTGACCCGCGGACATGTCGAGCCACACTTTCGACGAGGCGTGTTGCTTGTTCGCGCTGGAAGGCGCCGGGTGGTCCGCGGGCGACCTCGAAGCCGAAGCGGTCAGGTCTGTAGTTTGACGAGGCGCTCGAAGCAGTTGCTCCACTGGGTGGCCCAGGGCCAGTTGGTCGGCAGGTGAAGGCGTCGACGACGAGCGGACGTGGTGAGACGACCGGGCAACGCGATGAACTTGCGACGGACTGTCTTGGCGACGAGGGGTCCGGTCATCTCGAGTCCGAGCGCCGCGACCCATCGCACGAGGTTGTGCGCGATGCTCGCCAGCACCGCCCAGGCCGCGTTGGCGTTGAACTCACCCGAGGGACAGTGCTCGAGCCCTGATCCTTCTTTGAGGTCACGGATGGCGAGTTCGACGACGGCGTGACGACGATGGTCGACGTCGAGGAAGGTGGCGTCGCCGACGCGGTCGGTGATGAAGGCGTGGTAGCGGTAGTCGGGGAACAACGCCGGTCGCGGCTCGTGCAGCTTGGTGCGACGAACGATGAGACGCTGTCCTTGGTAGTCAGTCTCAGCGACCCAGGCTTCACCGTTCATCGTGTAATCGATCGGCGTCCAGTCCTCCTCGGCAATCGACTCCAGAGCCCCTTTGATTCCCGGCGTCTGGCGCACGGTGATTGAGTAGCGAACTTCGTGGTCGCGACACGCTTGGATGACGTATTTGGAGAAGAACCCCGAGTCGCAGCGTAGCGTCAGAGCACCACTCGCCCCCGCGCGGCGCACGCGACCCACGGTCTCTCTCACGAAGCGCTGGGCGCCGCGTTGGGTGTTGGCGGATCCCTTTCGAAAGCGCAGGTGCAGTACCTCACCGGTGTCGGCGCGCGTCGCCAACACCGGGTGATAGCCGAGCACGCCGGTGTAGCCGTAGGAGGCGCCCTGCTTGTGGGAGCCGTGGACCTCGAGAATCGTGGAGTCGATATCGATGGTCATGGGTGCGTCGCCGGGACCCGCGCCCAAGGCCCAGGCGCGCGTCATCAACGTCTCGGCGACTGCGTCGAGTTGGCGCACGTGGCCGAAGGTGAACTCGCGAAGAAACGTGCCCAGCGTCGAGGGCGCCATCACCCGATGCGACAACACCGCCGCGGTCGAACCCGAACGCAGTACGTCGGCGTCGTCGATGCAGGTCCCGCCAATCACCAGTGAGTGAACCAGCGTCGCGGCGCGCCTCCCGGGGAACGGCGCGATGGAGATCGTCTCGTCGCAGAGCTCTTCCAAGCCCAACTTCTCGCTGAGGAGACCCGCCAACGCCAGTCCCGCGTTGGCGACCCCGTGGTCGTCGTCGAACATCACCGACAGGTCCGAAGGAGTGTGCAAAGATTGCATCGAAAAGGTGTCCTTCTCTTTGGTTGAATTTGTTGCCTAGTAACTCAAATTCTACCTGGTGGGGACACCTTTTTCGCGTATGGTCAGCCCTTCAGACCAGCACTTTCATGGTGGATCCAGGTTAAGCCGAAGGTTCTCCGCCAACCTCAAGCCGCGCAAGCACGTCCAGGATTCCTCGGCTTAACGAAAACCTCGGCATAATCGGTGTTAATCCGAATTCGGATTAACACCGACGCGGGTCGGCAATACACCTCCGTGATCCACACCGAGCGCCTCGCCGAAATCGGCGCGGTGCCATCGATCGGCACCGTCGGCGACAGTTATGACTGCTCTCGCCGAGGCGATGTTCGCGATCTTCAAGACCGAACTCTTTCGCAACCCCGCTGTGCTCTCACGAGTCGGTGGGCACTGGAAGGGGCTCGACGACCGCGAGATCGAGACCGC
>JAJZSX010000432.1 GCA_021849435.1 Actinomycetes bacterium
CTCGACGACTTCAAGGGCGTGAACGACACCTACGGCCACCACGTCGGCGATCGACTGCTGGTCGGCGTGGCGCGACGATTCGAGCTCGTGTCACGCTCAATCGACACTCTCGGCCGTGTCGGCGGCGACGAGTTCCTCTACCTCGCCGAGGGGCTCAGCGGGCCCGAGGAGGCAGTGGCCATCGCCGAGCGGCTCCTGCACGTGCTCGCCGAGCCCTTCTCGCTGGACGGACTCGCGATCGAGCAGCACGCCACCATCGGCGTCGCGATCTACAACGACGGCGTCATCGACGGTGCTGAGTTCATCAAGCGCGCCGACGCCGCCATGTACGACGCCAAGCGCCGCCGGCGGGGCCACTACGAGCTCTTCGAGCCGACGATGCTCACCTCCTCGGTGCACCGCTTCACCCTCGCCCAGTCGCTCAGCCACGCCTTGCGCTCGAGCGAGCTCGAGATGCACTACCAGCCGATCGTCTCGCTACCGACCCTGCAGATCGTCGGGTTCGAGGCGCTGATGCGCTGGAACTCGTCGCGCGAGGGCTCGATCCCTCCGTCGGTCTTCATCCCCATCGCCGAGCAGAGCGACCTGATCTTCGGTCTCGGGGACTTCGCGATCCGAGAGGCCATTCGCGCCGCGGTCGCCTGGGGAGCCGACGGCTCCTTCGGCGACCAGTGCTACGTCTCGGTCAATCTCTCCGCGGCCCAGTTCCAAAGTCCCGAGCTCGTCGCCTTCGTGCGCGACGTGCTCGACGAAGGCGGACTGCCCCCGACGCGACTGGTCATCGAGATCACCGAGACCGCGGCGGTCACCGACCTCGACGAGACGGTCGCGGCGGTCGACCGACTGCGCGCGATCGGGGTGGGCGTCGCGCTGGACGACTTCGGCGCCGGACACTCCTCGCTCGCGCGCCTGGCCGAACTTCATCCCCAGATGGTCAAGGTCGACTGTTCGTTCATCCACTCGCTCGACGAGCGCAGTGGAACGGACGTCGTCCTCGACGCCATCTTCGACCTGGGCCACGACTTGGGTGTGCCGATGCTCGCCGAGGGCGTCGAGACTCGTGAGCAACTCGAGCACCTGCGCGCGATGGGCTGTCCCCTCGTCCAGGGCAACCTGATCGCGCCTCCCGTGCCCTCCGACGAAGTCTTCGTACAGCTGGCCACCCGACCCAAAGAGCGCCTCGCGCGAATTTCCGCTGATTCGCGGCGCTGAACCTCCGGCCCGACCAGGGATGGGACTACGATACTTTGTACAGGTTTACGCCAGTGGAGCGGCGACCGACAAGGGCAGGTAGTGAACCACTTCGTGGACGCGACAACTTCGTGGCAGTACATCCTGGACGCGATGCCCGACGGTGTACTCGTGATCGACGAGGCGGGTCACATCTGGGCGGTGAACGACGCGTTCTGCGACATGGCCGGTTACGACGCCCACGAAGTCGTCGGCTCACCGATGAGCATGCTGGTGCCCGCCAGCGCGCAGGCCCGGCACACGGACCTCGCGGCGGAGTTCCTACAGCGTGGGGCCCACCGGCTCAACTCCGAGCACCTCGACGTCGCACTCGTTCGCCGCGACGGCGTCCGCCTCGACGTTGACGTCGCGCTCTCGACGATCGTCTGGGACGACCAGCGCTTCGCGCTGGCTGCGATCCGCGACCTCAGCGCACTGCGACGGCTCGAAGCCGAACGCGACGACTCAGCTCGCAAGTTCCAGCTGGCCTTCGAGACCGCCATGTCGCCCATGACCTTCACCGACGCCGAGGACCGCATCGTCGCCGCGAATCCCGCGTTCTGCGAGATGCTCGGCCGCTCAATCGACGAACTCGTCGGGCGCGACTCGAAGCATTTCACCTATTCCTCCGACCTCGGCGTCACGGAACGCTCGCACGAGCGCGTCCGGGGCCACGAGGCGAGTCGCGACCGCTACGTGAAGCGCTACTTGCACCGCGACGGTCACATCATCGTCGTCGAGGTCTCGCGCGCGGCGACCTACGACACTAACGGCGACCTGCTCTACAGCGTGATCAGCGAGCGCGACATCACCGAGGAGCGCCTGCTCACCTCCCAGCTCGCCCATCAGGCACTGCACGACCCGCTCACCGGGCTCGCCAATCGCACCCTTATCGAGGACCGGCTCAGTCAAGCCCGCGCGAAGGTCGCCCGTCAGGGCGGCTACGGCGCGGTCCTGATGCTCGACCTCGACGACTTCAAGGCGGTCAACGACACCCACGGCCACGTCATCGGTGACCAGTTGCTCATCGGCGTGGCTCGTCGCCTCGACGACGTCTCGCGCACCGCCGACACCCTGAGCCGCTTCGGGGGCGACGAGTTCCTCTATCTCGTCGAGGGCGTGCACCAGGCCGAACAGATCGACCACGTCGCCGAGCGCCTGCTGGCGGCGCTCGAGGAGCCGTTCTTGATCCTCGGGCTCTCAATCACGCAGCGAGCGAGTGTCGGGGTCGCCGTCTGGGATGCCGACACCCCCGTCGATGCGCCGGTCATTGAAGAGGCCGACCTCGCGCTGTACGAGGCCAAACGCCTCGGGCGCGGCCGCTACGTCGTCTTCTCGACCGACCTGGGCCAGCGCTCCATCGGCCGCACTGAGGAGCTCCAAGAGCTGCGACGCGCCCTCGAAGCGGGCCAGATCGTCATGCACTATCAGCCCATCGTGGACGCCTCGGGCCACCACGTCGTCGGCTTCGAAGCCCTGATGCGCTGGGACCACCCGACGCGCGGCTGGGTGGGACCAACGGAGTTCCTCGGACTAGCCGAGACGAGCGACCTCATCGGCGACCTCGGCGCCTTCGCGCTCGCCGAGGCGGCCCGCACCGCGGCCACCTGGACCGACCCGGACGCCCCGTGCGTCTCGGTGAACCTCTCGGCGCGCCAGTTCTACGCCGACGACCTCACCGCGCTCGTCGGGGCTGCCCTCGCATCGAGCGGCCTTGACGCCAGCCGGCTGGTGCTCGAGGTGGCTGAGCACGTAGCGCTCCAGGACCCGGCTCGCTCGGCCGCGATCTTCGTCGCGCTGAGCGAACTGGGCGTCGGCGTCGCGATCGACCAGTTCGGCTCGGGGCTGGCTTCGCTCGCCTACCTCATGACCCTGCAGCTCCAGTTCGTCAAGATCGAGCAGTCCTTCGTACGTCAGAGG
>JAJZSX010000015.1 GCA_021849435.1 Actinomycetes bacterium
CCGCCCTCGGACAGGTCAAGGGCAATGTCACCGACACCTGGGGCAAGTGGTCCGACGTGGTGACGGTCAAGCCCGCTGGCACGGTTCAGTCGACGACGACCACCAGTCCCAGTGGTGGTGGCGTCGGCTTCTAACGACACGTCGACACGGGAGGAACGTCATGTCCATTAAGACGGAAACCCAAGGATGTTTTCTACCGTACGCCCCGGCGAGGCCTAAGTCTTCCAGGTTGGGCGACGCGCGAGCGATTGTGGCGTCGCGCGTCTATTTGCCCGCGTTCTCGATTGTCGCGTTGGCAGTTGTCCTCGTGGCTATCGGTTGGGCGAGTCGTTGGGGTGGCGGCGACTTTGCGTCCCCAATGTCCGAATTGCGCGTCGTCCTCGTGGGGCCGCTAACCCTCACAATCCTGGCCGTCTTCCTCGTCGTGGAGAGACTGCACCCGGCGCAACGACGACCGATCTTTGCTCGAGGATATCGACAGGACCTGCTTTATACGATCTTGAACGCCACCATCGTCGCCCCCCTCGTTGTCGCTCTCTCACTGTCGTTCGCCGTGGTCGCTCGCAAATCGCTGCCGTGGATAGTCTTGCCACGAGTCGGGTCTCTGCCGCGATCGGCGGTGATCTTCCTCATCTTCGTGATGATGGACGGCTGCAATTGGCTTGCGCATCTGGCCAACCACCACATCCGGATGTTGTGGCGCTTCCACGAATTGCACCATTCTCAAGAGGACATGAGTGTGCTGACGGTCTTTCGAACCCATCCGCTCATACACGTGTCCTACCTCATTGCGTTGATTCCGGGTATCGTCCTCATCGCCAATGGCGCCTTGCCAACCACACTGTTGGTCATATACGCCGGCTTCGTCGCATTTGAACATTCGAACACGAACGTCGGCTTCGGTCCCCTAGGGCGGATCTTTGTGAGCCCGAACTACCACCGTATCCACCACCGTTTGGATGGCCGACAGGACGTCAACTTGGGCTTCGCATTGACCATCTGGGATCAGCTCTTCCATCGAGCCGTCTTCCCCACGAAGGAGACCATTCGAGCCGACACGGGGCTCCCCGGCCGGCCACTGCGAGTGGAGCAGGAGGCCGAGCGACCGCACCACCTGTCCGTTCTAGTCGCCCAACTGTTAGCGCCTTTCCGCCCGCTAAACCGTGACGAAGCCCGATCAGCCCTCCAGCGATACTCCGACGATGACCATGCGTAATTTGATTAGGGTGCGGCTCCCCTAATGGGGCTGGAAGGTCTGTCTCATTTGGGGCAGGCTTTTCATCGAGCCACTGACTGGTGAGCACTTCAAGCCCCCGAGCATCAAGCTCTATCTCTAGATCGTGCCCCAGCCAGTCGGTGAGGTTGACGGAGAAGGCTGGAGGGGTGTCGTGCCAGGAGCACTGATCCATTAGGTCGCCGCCGTTGTCCTCGAGGCTCGAAACCATCGACCATTGGAGGTGACCACGTGATATTCGTCGGAGTGGACTGGGCCGAGGCCCACCACGACATCTGCGTCCTCGACGAGGCGGGAGAGGTTCTCGCCCGAAAGAGGATCCCGGACACCCTCCCCGGCGTTCGGACGCTGCACGAAGTACTGAGCGAGCACGCCGAAGAACCCGACGGGGTGATCGTCGGCATCGAGAAGGACCGGGGGCTCATCGTCGAAGCGATGCTGGGTGCCCGCTACCACGTCTACGCCATCAATCCGATGTCCGCCGCCCGCTACCGCGAACGCCACGTCACCTCGGGGTCTAAGTCCGACCCCGGTGACGCCAAGGTGCTCGCCGACCTTGTGCGCACCGATCGCCACAATCACCGCGAGGCGACGGGCGACTCGCAAAACGCCGAGGCCGTGAAGATCCTCGCGCGAGCTCACCAGAGTGCCGTCTGGACACGCCAGCGAGAGGCGAACGCCCTGCGCAACGCGTTAAAGGACTACTACCCGGGTGCGCTTACGGCCTTCGGCACCGACCTCGACGACAGCGACGCGGTGGCGATTCTCGAGATCGCCCCGACGCCGGCGCTCGGGCGCCAGTTGTCCAAGTCCAAGATCATCGCCGCGCTCAAGCGCGCGGGCCGGATGCGCAACCTCGAGCGACGAGCGAGCGAGATCCAAGGCGCCTTGCGCGAAGAGCAGCTCGCCCAGGGCCCGATCGTGGAGGCCGCCTACGGGCAGACGACCGCGGCCCACGTCGCGATGATCCGCGCCTACAACGCGCAGATCGAAAGTCTCGAAGGGGCCCTGTCGGAGAATTTTGAGCAGCACCCGGACGCTGAGATCATCCTCTCCCTGCCAGGACTGGGGACGGTCCTCGGCGCCCGGGTGCTGGGCGAGTTCGGGGACGACCCGAATCGCTACTGCAGCGCCAAGTCTCGCAGGAACTACGCCGGCACGTCGCCGATCACGAGGGCCTCGGGCAAGAGCCACATCGTGCTCGCGCGATACATGCGAAACCGGCGCTTGGCCGACGCCCTCGACCAGTGGGCTTTCTGCTCGATCACTCGATCAGTGGGCGCGCGCGCCTACTACGACGAACTGCGCGGGAGGGGCAAGACCCACCGCCAAGCCATTCGTCAGCTGGCGAATCGCTGGGTCGGGATCCTGCATGCCTGCATCGAACAGCGCGTCAGTTACGACGAAGGCATCGCCTGGAAGCATCGAGTCGACCTCCCGGCTTGACAAGTTAGGCACCAGGGGTGTCTAGAGTGACTACGCGGCCAGCGGAATGACCCCCTGGTCGTAGCGCGACTCGTGGACGCGCTGGCGTTCATGGTCGAGGTGGAACCGCCAGTAGTCGTCGAAGTCGCCGTTCGAGCGCACCGCTCGTAGCTTGAGGACGGCCTCGGCCCCGTCTGTGGACCAGCGAGCGCCAGTCACGTCCATCCGGTCCCGGACAACGTGTCGCACGGCCCCTTCGATTACGCCGGTCGCGATTGGCCACCCGGCGGCGAGCGCCGTCGGGTAGTCGAGGTAGGGCGACTTGTTCGTGAGATACCTGGCTGCCTCGTCGGCCTTCTTGCGCTTCGCCGTGGTGAGCCCTTCGGCGGTCGCCCGCCTGCGAATGCCCGAAGCCACTTCGCGGGCGTGCCCCTCGAGCACCGAGAGCGCCCGGCCACGGACCCACTGCTCTGCGGTGGTGTCACCTTCGGCGAAGAAGCACCATGCGGCCGTCCAGAGGTACTCGAGGACGTGGACGAGATCGACCACGATCGTGACGTCGAGTCCTCGTGTCGTCGCCTCGACACCGATGCGGTCGATCTGGTGGTTGTTGCCGTCGACGAGGGCGACCCACCTGCGCGTGTGGCCGGGGTCACGCCGCTCTGCCTCGTCGAAGAGGCGCCCCACGACCTCGGAAGCGTCCTCAACGACACTCGCGGTCAGCCACTTGTTCTTCGCCTTCGGTGCTTCAGGGGGGTGTTCTTCACCGGCCTTGGGGGCCATGACGTCGTGCGGGCTGCGGGGCACGGGGGTCACGTCGTAGACGGCGCCAACCTCGGCCATGCGCTTTCGGTTGCGCTTCTCACCTTTGGAAAGACGCGTGGTGAGCTTGTTCGCCGCCGCGGCGGCCGCCTTGGCGGTCTGTTCTCGCAGCGAGTCGGGGCGCATGACGATGCCCTTGCCGTCGGCCGAGATCACCAGGGCATCGGACTCGTCGACCGGTGTGTGGGACCTGGCCTCGTAGAAGCCCTCCACGTCACTCGCTCCTCGGGCGGTGAGGTTCTCGACCTGGCGCTTGCCCACGTGCTGGCCGGTCGCCCGCTCGAGCGCCGCCCCAGCCTCCTCGAAGGATCCCCTCGACGCCTCCACCGCCGCCAAGCGACGCAGCCCGTGGGAGTGACGCTCTTCTGGCAGGTTCAACAGCGCATCGGCCGGATGAAGGTTCGGATGTCCGCGGTGACGGTAGGCGAGGCGCTCGACGTCGACGGTGCCGAAGATCGTCGCGAGCGGGCGCCGGTGGCCAGTTTCGACCGCTCCATGCGCGACGCCGTCGGAGTCGACCACGCTCTGCATGCGCACCTCGTTCAAGGACCGAAGGGAAAGGTGGTCCTGGAGCATCGTGCGCAAGAGCTCGCGACCACGGGCATCGAGCTGGTTCTCGAGTTCCGCGTGCGCGAGCTCCGCCGCCTCCGGCCCAGCGAGCCAACTGATCATCTCCTCTGCGCACTGGCTCGAGGCGCCGAAGTGCTCCAGAGCGCTCGGTGCGCTCACCTGCGGCCGCCTCTCCGACTGCGAAGCGCAGCGACCCCTTCTCTGGCCGCGCTCTCGAGCTCCTTTCTCGTCGACTCGTAGCGCTCGAGCGCCGCCCTCACTTCCTCCACCTCCCCGGCGCTCAAGGTGAGGATCTTGGTCCGACCGTCCTCGGTGTAGGTGAGCGCCGGACTCTCGTGAGGCTCTCCGGTCGCGCACCGACAAGTCGGCTTGCCGCAGCGACGTCGGAACGTCGTCAAAGTGCCATGGAGCACCAATGGTCGAGCTCGGCGTGCGATACAGGGCATAGTAGCTCCTATCTGTCATTAATAATCCCTACAGATAGGCAAGCCCACCGCATCGGCAAGGTGGTGGATGCTGCGAGTTTCGACCCCTTCAGGGTGTCGAGATCAGGAAACGGCGGGCGTCACTCTAGGGGAGCCGCACCCATTTGATTAAGCCGCTACGAGGCCACTCGTTGCTGGTCACCATGTTGGAAACTAGCCGCCCAACTGCGACCACCGACGCCGCCCTTGTGGCCGTACGCGTGGTGCTCGGGTGGATTTTCATCTATTACGGAGCGGGAAAACTCTTCGGTCTTTTCAACGGTCCAGGTATCCATCGAACCGCCGTATTTTTCTCGACGACCGCGCACTTGCATCCCGGGGGGTTCTTCGCTGTCCTCGGAGGGATCATCGAGTTCACCGGAGCCTTCGCGTTGATTCTCGGGTTGGGCTCACGCCTAGCGGGCCTTGCGCTGATGGGTGACCAGATCATGGCGATGGTCACGGTGACGTGGAAGAACGGGATCAATTCACTCTCGGCGACGCCCGGCTATGAGTTCAACCTAGCGCTCGTCGTCCTAGCGCTCGTAGTGGTCGCCCTTGGTGCAGGTCGATTCAGCGTCGACTCCCTCGTGGCTCGTCACTTACGTGCGACCGCGATGGATCTCGGAACCGGGCATGGCCGCTAGTCTCCATCCCGTCGGACAACCAACGCCCACCCGTTTGACGCAGCGTTTACGGTTCGGCCGGTCAAAATGCGCGTATGTCTCGTGGATCCGCTTCGTCAGAATTTCAGCGAATCTCGCCGGGGCAACAGGCGCGGCGTTCTTCGCCGCCGCGGGTCTGCGACACTATCTCGACACACACTCATTGATCGGTGCTGCTTTCTTGGCCGAGCAGTCGTGGATCGTCATCGCCTACTTCGTGAGACGCCCCGCAGTGGTAGTTACTCAACGAGCTGGTGACTGGCTACTCGCCTTCGGTGGGACGTTCGGTGGGGTGATGTTGCGACCTACCGGAGTCCATCCGCACTGGGGGATTATCGCCGGGTTGGCCACACAGATCATCGGCCTCGCCATCGGTATGGCGTCGTTCGCGGCCCTGGGCCGCTCCTTTGGCTTCGCTGCGGCCGATCGAGGATTGGTGCGTCGTGGTCCATACGCCGTCGTGCGCCATCCCATCTACGCGTCCTACTTCTTGCTCCTGTTCGGCTACGTGCTGCAGAGCGTGTCGGTGCCCAACGCCTTCGTGGTCGCCTTCGTGCTCGGTTGTGATGTAGGTCGGGCACTCGTCGAGGAACGTTTTCTTGTCACGAGCAATGCCTACGACGATTACCGATCCCGGGTGCGTTGGAGGCTGCTTCCTGGAGTTTGGTAAATCAGTTGCATTGTTGATCCTTGAACCGCCGGGTTTTGGCCGAGCGTCGTCCACAGATTTTTGGTTGATCTTGGCTCAGCATCCACGAACCGCAGACCGTGATGCCCACTTGATGCCCGTGCAATCGAGGAAGTGGGCTCGCGGTCCGTAAACACACCTTCCCACCAGTAGTGATGCGAGCTGCTTGCCAGTTCAACGAGAAGCTTCCCAAGTTGACGAAGTGGGTCCGTCGGCACCGGTAGCCTCTGCCAAAGTCAAGTGAAATGATGGTCACCCGTTGAGCAATGAACCCGGCGGGACGTGTTCAACTCCGAGCCGAACCCGTGTCTAAAGTTCGACTCGATTGATTCCGTCAACTGGCGTCTTGTTCACTGAGCCGACAACGTTATGTAGGCGGAAGTTACGTCAGCGGCCAAGGGACCCAGCGCAGAGAGTCCCCGAGAGCCCTCCCGCGCGCAGGGCGGCCCAGAGACTGACTTGGTTCGCTGACAGCACGGGCTTTCCAAGATCCTCTTCGATCTTTGCGAGGACGTCGATTGTTCGCAAGTTCGTACAACTCAAGAACACCACCTCGGCTTCTTCCGAGTCAGCCGCCTGAGCCAGACGCAGAACGGTAGCCGAATCGACCTGAGCGATTCTTGAACTCAGTCCGAGAAAAGCGCCACCGACAACGTCGTATCCCGATTCGGTGACAAACTTCGCGAGTTGGTCGGACACCGGTCGGTCATAGGGCGTCGCTATGGCGACGTGCTGCACGCCAAGTGTTTCCAATGCAGCGAGCATTGCTCCACTGGTGGTGACCGCCGGGATACCCGCTGCGTCCTCGATTGCCTGGCGGAGTGCCCGTTCACCCGCCCTTCCTCCGACGAAACTTCCCGAAGTACACGCGTATAGAACAGCAGAAGGATGGGCGGCGATGAGCGAGCGCGCACCCGAAGTGACTTCTTCGTGCGAACAAACGGCTTCTGCCATCTCCAGACTCACCTCCAATTCCAGATACGGAGTCCGCGTGGCGTAGATGCTGACGTCGCTGCCCACCCAGCGGCAGTACTCGTCATCCAGAGCGAAGTCGTACGGCGCTACGACCCCTATTCCTTGTCGTGGCGCGTTGAACTGCACCTCACTCTTAACCTCAATCATCATCTCACGCTGGTCCACCGATAACTCCCTTCTTGAAAACACACTTCTCATCGAATCCGGGCAGATTGATGCGCGTACCACTAAAGAGAGGATCACTCCCGTTTGAGACGCGTAGAACACGAGTCTCGCTCATGACCGGCGCGCAAACAGTCGACCGGCGTCAGCATGTCCCTTGATACCGGCAAGTCGCATCGCTTCCCACGCACAAACTTGGTTCGCCGTCAAAACGGGCTTACCGACTGCAAGTTCAAGTTTCGCAAGCACGGCGATCGTGTGCAACGCAGTGTCGGGGACGAGGATCGCCTCCGCATCGGAGTAGTCAACCCCGCACACCATGGCCGTCACAACGTCATCGCCAAGCTGACCGGCGGACGTCGCGGTCATCACGTCCGCAACTGAGGCACTCACCACTTCGAATCCGCCATCGCGCAGGAACTGCACGAAGAACTTTGTGACATCCTCGGGGTAGGTCGCGGCAACAGCGACACGACGTAGCTTCATAGAATCGAGAGCGTGCGCGAATGCCAGGGAAGCGCTCGAGGCGGGCAATCCGGAAACATCCGCGAGTTCCTCCACCTGCTGATGCGCGCCCTGCCAGCCATAGACAAAACTTCCACTCGTGCAGGCCCAAACAACTGACGCAGTAGTGGAACTGAGCGAGGCCACCCCGTCAGCGAGTCGTTGAGCAGCACCCATGTCGCGCAGCGCTTCGACGGTATGGGCATCACCAGAATCTCCGAGCGACGTATGAATCACGCGAAACGAAACTGGCGGTGACATCATCGCCGCGAGCCGCGGATAATCATCCTCGGCGGCGTATCCCGGATAGAGCAATGCAAGTTCGTCAGTAATCACATTCGTTCCTTACAAATCGTTTGATTGTTGACAATGTGAAGTGTACACTAGTCCCGTTCACACTTCACGTAATGACCCCATCGAGCTCGGCCAGCCGAAGCCAAAACTCCAGTGCCTGGGCTAGTCGCGCACCTACGGGCTGTGATGTCCGGCGATGTTCGTTTCGACGCGGGCACGCGAGCTCTGTACAGCACTGACGCATCCGTTTATCGGATGCTTCCCATCGGGGTCATCGTGCCTGAATCTCAGGAGGACCTCGAGGCTGGGCTCGCAGTGTGCCGCGACAACGACGTCGCGGTGCTCCCCCGTGGAACGGGAACCAGTCTCGCAGGCCAAGCCTGCAACAACGCGGTAATCATCGACACGAGACGACTCGATCAGATCATCGATATCGACGTCGACGCGAAAACGGCCCGCGTGCAACCCGGCGTGATTCTCGACTCATTGCAGGCGGCGCTCGCACCGCACGGCCTCATCTTCGGTCCAGATCCATCCACGCACAACCGCTGCACCATCGGGGGAATGATCGGTAATAACGCCTGCGGCGTTCATTCGTTGGCTTGGGGCAAGACCGTCGATAACATCGCGAGCCTCGAGGCCCTACTTTATGATGGCACGATTCTGCGCGCTTCCACAACGTCATCGATTGACTTGGAACGGCTATCAGAAGCGCCCGGACGAGTGGGCATGATCTACGATCGCATTCGTCGACTTCGAGATGACAACCTCGCAGAATTGCGCACGGGTTTCCCTCAGTTACCGCGAAGAGTGTCGGGCTACAACCTCGACGAGCTCCTGCCCGAGCGGAACTGTAACCTCGCTCGCGCACTCGTGGGTACCGAAGGAACTTGTGCGATCACCTTGGAAGCGACCCTCAACCTTGTGCAGTCCCCTGCCGCTCGATCATTGTTGGTGCTCGGTTACCCGAACATGATGATCGCCGCCGATCATGTGCCCGCAGTGCTGGAACATCACCCGATCGGCATGGAGGGCATGAGCGACGCACTCATTCGTTGCCTCCCCGACGGTGGCTCGTCATACCAAGGCATCACGTTGCTGCCGCCAGGTGCAGGATGGCTATTTGTCGAATTTGGCGGCAGTAACCAAGCAGAAGCTGACCTTCGCGCCGAGGACGCACTCGCTGCACTTCGAGCTGGTGGCGCGGCCGCGGGCGCGGCGATATTGGGAGATTCGACCCTACAACGTCAACTGTGGGCAGTTCGTGAAGACGGTTCGGGGCTCGCATCGCGCCTACATGGGGAACGAGAGGCGTGGTCCGGCTGGGAGGACGCGGCAGTACCACCAACTCGCCTTGGCGCCTATTTGCGTGACTTCAGTCGCCTTCTTGACAGCCATCATCTCGAAGGTATTCCCTACGGGCACTTTGGCGACGGTTGCGTCCACATCCGCATTGGATTCGATCTCGTTAGTCGCGATGGCGCACACGCGTACCGACGTTTCCTTGAAGACGCCGCCAATCTGGTCGTCAGCTACGGTGGTTCGCTCTCAGGCGAGCATGGTGATGGGCAAGCTCGCGCAGAACTTCTCAACCGCATGTACGGCGAACCGCTTATCCGCGCCTTCGGAGATTTCAAAGCAATCTTTGACCCTACAAATCGGATGAACCCCGGCAAGGTCGTCAACCCGAATCCGCTCGACGAGAACCTGCGGCCTGCTGCCTCAATGAGTATCGCTCCGACGCGCACCTTCCTAGCGCTCGCCAATGACAATGGTGACATGGTGGCAGCAGCCCGACGGTGCGTGGGAATCGGGAAGTGCCTGCGCCCGAGTGGGGGAACGATGTGCCCGAGTTACAAGGCAACTGGCGAGGAGCAACATTCGACGAGGGGCAGGTCCCGACTCTTGTTTGAGATGCTGAACGGTGAGGCCATCACCGGAGGCTGGCGCTCGACGGAGGTTCGCGACGCGCTCGACCTGTGTCTATCCTGCAAGGCGTGTCGGCACGAGTGCCCAGTGGGCGTCGACATGGCAGCGTACAAGTCGGAGTTTCTTGCCCAGTACTATCGTCACCGCTTGCGCCCTGCCGCGCACTATTCGATGGGCTATCTTCCGATGCTCGCACGCATCGCCACACGTATGAGCTCGATCGCCAATGCGATAGGACAAGGAGTGTCGCACTCACCACGCCTGATGCGATCAGCGGGGATTGACCCGAGGCGATCCGTTCCCCGCTTCGCCCGCGAAAGTTTCGTGACGTGGTCGCGCCGCGAAAATAAGGCTACGGAGGGAACTTCAGTCCTGCTCTTCCCCGACTCCTTCACTAACTATTTCAATCCTGACGTGGGTATAGCCGCGGTACGTGTACTCAACGCTGCAGGGCTTAACGTCATCGTGCCGACTGCACCGGTCTGCTGTGGTCTCACCTGGATTTCAACGGGTCAACTGGGAACAGCGAAGCGCGTCATCAAGCGAACACTGAGAGTTCTCGAGCCTTTCATTGACCAGGGGCTGACGATCGTTGGACTTGAGCCGAGTTGCACGGCGGCATTGAGATCGGACCTACCCGAACTCATCGACTCACCTGCTGCGCGCACGCTCGCCGAGCGCACGCTCACCTTCAGCGCCGCCCTCGCACGGTTTGCTCCTGAATGGTCCCCACCTGCAATTGGCGGCCGCGCACTCGTCCAGGAGCACTGCCATCAACGAGCGGTCCTCGGTGGTTTCGCCAATGACAAGACGCTCCTCCAACGAGCGGGCGTTGACATAGAAGCAATTGAAGGATGCTGCGGACTCGCCGGGAACTTCGGCTTTGAGAACGGCCACTACGATATCTCCGTAGCCTGTGCCGAACAATCACTGTTACCGGCGCTGCGCAAACTCGACAGCGGGGAGTTCGTTCTAGCAGACGGATTCAGCTGTCGAACCCAGATCAGCGCACTGGATGGGCGCGCCGCACTGCACATCGCACAGCTCCTTGACCAACACCTAATCATTGGAGGTTCGCGTGACGGACTCGCCTAGATCTGAACAGATCATCACCGCTCAGAGGATCATTCCCATGAGCGGAAGAGAACCAGAGGCGATCCTGTGCCGCGGAGAGTGGATCGTAGGTAGCGGAGATCTTGCGGCGATGCGTGAAGCACACCCTCACGCAGAAATCGTTGACTTTCCTGCCGCTACCATCGTGCCCGGATTCAACGACGCCCATCAACACCCGACCATCCGCGCCGAGCAGGCGATGCAAATTGACCTATCTCCAGAACGAATAACAGGACTCGCCGACCTTCAGGCAGTTCTGCGCGAACGGACTACGCGAACGCCGAATGGACAGTGGATACTCGGTTACGGCTACGACTTTCAGCGTTCCAACGGCGGCCGTCAACTACAGCGCGACGATATTGACTGCGTGAGCCCCGATAATCCTGTTTTAATCGTGAGCGTCACTCTCCACTCCGGCACGCTCAACACACGCGGGCTCGAACTGGCCAAACTACACACGGCCGCCGACACGCCAAGTGGTGGTGAACTGGGCGTTGACGCTTCGGGTCATCTCACGGGAGTCGTCGTGGACCAAGCCCTCTACGACCTGGCCTTTCCTGCGTTCACGCGGCGACCCACCGTCGTGCCATCGCCACTGCCGAGTGACCTCGAAGAGAATCTGAAGGCTTACTTCACTGAACTGCATGCAGCGGGTATCACGTCGGTTGGCGACGCGCTGGTGGGACCGGCAAGCTGGAATCTCCTCTCGTCCATTGATGCACGCGGAGAACTGACCGCGCGAGTAAACGCCCTTGGTGCGTACGACCATCTCGATTTCTTCCGAGCGGTTGAAACCTTCAATGTGTCTCCGACGGCCCGACTGCGCCTCGGCGGTATCAAGGCGTTCGCTGACGGTGCAGTCAATGGCGGCACCTGTCTCGTGGACACGCCTGTGTGTGGTGAGACTGGTCACGGTATGGAAAGGGTTTCAGCGGCACAACTCATCGACATCGTCCGTGAGGTTCACGACCTCGGGCAACGGGCTTGTGTCCACGCCAACGGTGACCGAGCGATTCGATACGTGCTCGATGCCATCGAAAACGCCCAGGAGATCAACCCGCGACCCGATCCTCGCCACCGCATAGAGCACACCAGCATCGTCACCTCTGTCATCGTCAAACGCATGCACGAGTTAGGAGTTGTGGCGGTTCCCTTTGCTGCGTACGCTCGAGCGCACGGCGACAAATTACGCAAGTTCTACGAACCCGACCGGATCGAATGGATGTTTGCCCACCGAGCCCTATTGAACGGCCAAGTTGTGGTCGCTGGATCCTCCGACTATCCCTGTGGACCCTATGAACCACTCCTCGCCATGGAGAGTTGCGTCACTCGCACCGACGCCACCGGACGCGTTTTTGGAGGGTCACAACGCATCACCGCGGGTGAGGCACTTGGGCTCTACACCACCGGTTCCGCTTACGCCTCAGGTGAAGAGGCGACAAAGGGGAAATTGATACCGGGCTATCTTGCCGATTTCGTAGCCCTCGAGTCCGACCCCCTCTCCGTCTCTCCAGACCAACTCTCTGAGATCAACGTGCTAGAGACTTGGATCGGCGCAAGGCCAGTGTGGACGCGCCAGTTTCCTTGAAGCTGCCTTCATGCTCTTCTTGCAAAAAACGGGTACGCGGTATGGCACAAAGCGGTCAGCGCTTAGGGTAGTAGGCGGCCTTGATTGCTTCAGAGTCGTGGAACGCGAATTCCTTCGACTGGGTCGCGTAAACCTCCGCGTATCGTCCTACACGGTCTCGGTCAAGCGACACGCCAATGCCTGGCCCTTTAGGAGGCGTCAACTTGCCCTTTTCGTAGGGCAGCAAAGTCATCCCCTCGAGGATATCGTCACTGAGTAATGCGGCGTAGGACTGGTTCGCGTAGATGAAGTTGGTCGTCGAGGCCATCAGGTGGACGCCGGCGTAAACGGCAACACCTAGCTCTCCAAGGCTGTGCTTCAGCACGGGAAGATTAGCGACTGCGGCCATTCCCGCTGAACGCTTCATGTTCATGAGACCGCTATCCATTTGATTGTCAACCGAGAGCACGTCTGCCGCTCCCGCCTTGATGACCTCGAGCTGGTCGTACCGTGTCCAGGAAGCCTCATTCGCCAACATCGGCGTATTGATGCGACTCCTCACATACGCCATGTCCGAAAGGTTGCGCCCGGACACTGGCTGCTCTACGAGTTCCAAGCCATAGTGCTCGAACTCGCGAATAATTCGAATGGCGGCCCCCGGTGACCAGGCCTCGTTCGCGTCAACACGAATGAGGCCGTCCGGTCCGATTCCATCGCGTAGCGCCTCGACGCGGGCAATATCATCCTTCGGGTTGTCCGCGCCGACCTTGAGGTAGAAGGTCCCGAAACCTTGTCCCTTTCCACGACGACCCTCGGCGGCAATTGACTCAGGCGTGTTTCCACTGACGTAGTAGAAGAAGTCCACGTTGTCTCGAACAACTCCACCAAAAATATTGACGAGCGGTTGATTACATGCTTTACCAACAATGTCCCAGCACGCCATCTCGATTGCACCAATTGCCGGACTTGAACTCTTCACATGGTGCCACGTTCCGACGACCTGGATACGATTGATGAGTCGTTCAATGTTGAATGGATCCTCTCCGATTGCGAAACCTTTGATTGTCTCTAGAACCGCGAGCACGATGTCACAAGATGGGTACGCGGACGCTTCGCCCAGTCCGATGATTCCCTCGTCAGTGTGCACCTCGACGAGAACGCTTATAACACCTTTTCGGCTACCGAATGCCCAATACTCGTCACACCGGAATGGAATGGCGACCGGTGTTGCCGTAATCGACGTAATCTTCAACTTACTCTCCTCAATTTATCTATTTGATTGTTACCCATTCTCATGAGTTCTTGTGCGCTCAGACCACCATCGGCATACGCGGCACCGTTGTCACTACGTCGCAACCGGATTGTGTGATTACGACTGTGTCTGAAATGCCATAGTCGGGCGTCCTCTGGCCAATCAGCCAAGACATGGCGTGGAACACCATACCCTCTTCAATGATCAGCGAACTCTTTCGACGTAGGCCCACCGGCGTAGTACCACACCAAGTCGGCGGGAAACCGATGCCAGTCAAGTACCCGCAGTGATGGCGGTGGTAGTCGCTGTGCCCGATTTCGCGGCTGATCGCGCCGTGCCACCTTTCATAGACATAACTTGCCTTGGCACCGGGCCGTAGCGATTCACAGATAGCGTCAAAACCAGCCAATACTGCCCGAGCTGAGGCATCTACCCCATGGGGTTTGTCGCCAACATAGAAAATCCGACTCGTGGGGGCGTGATAACGGGCCGACGATCCGCCCAATTCGATGAAGACTCGATCGCCGTCGCGTAGTACACGGTCCGAACGCCACGTCATGTGCTCTTGGGGAATATTCTCGCTGGTGCGGATCATCGGTGGAAACGCAGGCACATCACTACCGGCATCAATGAGTTCGCCGTAGATCGTTCGCGCAACTTCGCGCTCGCTCACCCCCCTCGCGCTGACTTCGATCCCAGCTGAGAGTGCCCGATCCGACATCGCGCCGGCCGAGCGAATCAAGTCAATCTCGAACGGTGACTTCACGGCGCGCTGTTCAAACACGAGATTGCTGCAGTCCATCGTCGCGACGCCATGGAGGTACGTGGAAGTTGCAACCCAGACTTGAACCGGTAAGTACATCGAACTTTCTTCGATTCCGATTCGTGAAGGATTTAGAGCATTTAGCGCTCGAGCCAGTAACTCTGAAGAGTCCTCGCCGTCATCGTAAAACAGGTGTTCGCAGTTAACTGCCTGAGCGTCGATCGTAGGACGTTCCATGGAGCGAGCGATGATCTGCATTCGTCCGGTGCGCGCAACAAGAAGGAACGTTGGAGCAAAGTATCCGTAATGATTGAGCCCCGCAAGGTAGTAGATATTCTCAGGGCTCACTAACACCAATGCGTCCAAGCCGTGCGCCTCCATGATGGCTCGAGTCCGATGAAGGCGTTGCGCCCGTTCATTCCCCGAATCGGCCAGAGTGCTCACCGTCATTAGTTCGCGCCTCGGCGTGTTTGTACGTCACGGTGGTCTTGTCGATATCGCACTGCGCCCCCCATTGGCTAGTCCACAGATACAGAGTATAGCACTCTCCCCTATTGTCGACAAGCCTACAATCTAAGTTGATTGACTAGAACTTCGGGTTAGCGGAACGCACATACAACTGGTATTATTGTCAACAATCTACGTTAAGGAGTTCGAGCCCATGTCGAGTCTTTCCCCTCTGCTTCAGCAAGTAACCGGCGTGACCGCGGAGCGAGGCGAGGGCGCCTACATCTTCGACATCGACGGGCGAAGTTATTTGGACTTCACTGCCGGCATCGGTGTGACGAGCACTGGCCATTGTCATCCTCGCGTCGTCGAGGCAATACGGGACCAAGCCGGAAAACTCATTCACGGTCAGTACACGACGGTACTCCATCGCCCTCTCGAACGCTTGGCCGATCGTCTGGCCGCGCTTTCACCCGACCACATGGACAGCGTCTTCTTCGCCAGCACCGGATCGGAGTCAGTCGAGGCGGCGGTGCGTCTCGCGCGCCACTCGACTGGGCGGCCCAACATCATTTCGTTTCACGGCGGATTCCACGGCCGAACTATGGGAGCGGCGGCGCTAACGACATCGAAGGTCTCAGTGCGCGCGGGACTGCAGCCATTGATGGGCGGAGTCGTAATCGCACCGTTTCCCTATGCCGCGCGTTACGGCTGGGACGAAGAGACAGCCGTGCGTTTCTGCATCAACGAACTCGATCTGATCTTCTCAACTGTGACCGATCCGAAGGAGACGGCGGCGATCATTATCGAGCCCGTACTTGGAGAAGGCGGCTATGTTCCCACTCCTCCGACTTTCGCTCTCGCCCTTAAGGAACGCTGCGAACGATACGGAATGCTCTTCATGGCCGATGAAGTGCAAACGGGAGTGGGGCGAACGGGTCGCTTCTGGGGCCACGAGCATCTGGGCGTCGCGCCGGACGTGATGATCGTCGCGAAAGGCCTAGCGAGCGGGATGCCATTGTCGGCTCTGGTCGCACCGAAGGAGATCATGGAAAAGGCGTGGGCAGGCTCCCAGGGCGGCACTTACGGAGGAAACGCACTTGCATGCGCGTCGGCGCTCGCCACGCTCGATGTCATCGAAGAAGAAGAACTCGTGAGCAATGCCGCTAAACTGGGAGTCCGCATGCTTCAAGGCTTACACTCGCTACAGGAGGAAAATTCACGCATCGGTGATGTGCGAGGGCTCGGCCTGATGCTCGCGACGGAAATCGTGGATGGCGATGGCCAACCTGACGGTAGCGCGGCGCGTCAGCTCCAGGCTACTGCAGTGAGAGAAGGACTGCTTCTACTAACGTGTGGCGCGTACGGAAACATCATCCGGTTCATTCCTCCGCTCATCGTCGACGCCGATCAGATCGATCAAGGGCTTGAGCGCTTCGCCAAAGCCCTCAAACAGATTTGATCTCCGCACTCTCCAACGTCCCAATTGGCGTTGGAGAGTGCGGAGATCTCGGTTAGTGAGCCAGTGCCAATGAGAGTCGTTGTTGGTGGACCACTTATTCAGATGGGTGTGGCTCTCCTCAAGTGACGTCATGCAGCTAGCGCGAGTTTCGGGGCTATTTGAGAAGCGGACTTCGTTGTCGCTGGTCAGAAGGGCCGATGGGTAGCGACGGCTGTATTACCTAAGAACGCGGTGCGAGAGCCTGCAGATTGAAGATCTCGAAGAGCCGTTCCTGGGTAGGTGTCATCTCGGTGAGCACACGCCGGGCCCGTGGTCGTCCACCCGTCGAGGGGTAGACGAGCACCGTCTCTTGGAGGTCGGCGAGCTCTCGCATGATCTCGCCGGTCGACATCGACAAGCCGCCTTGGCGCACGTCGCGAGTCATGAGGCGCAAGACACTCAGGGCGAGCACGCAGCTGAACAGGTGCACCGCGATCTTCTGGTCGGTCCAGTGGAACATCGGAGCCACCGCGATGTAGTCGTGGTCCTTGAGCTGGCGAAACCCGGCCTCGACCTCCCACTGGGATCGATAGGCCGTGACGACCTCACTGGTCGTCCAGTCAAAGCGGTCGGTGATGAGCACGCGCTTGCCGAAGATCTCCTCTTCGAGGATGGCCCGCTCGTTCGCGTCGATCGTAAAGTCCAGGGCCATGTCCTTTGGGGT
>JAJZSX010000433.1 GCA_021849435.1 Actinomycetes bacterium
GTTTACTTCGATTTCGAGGGCCACCCCTTCTGGCGCGCCGACCACGACCTGTTCTTCCTCGCGGGCCTGTACTACGGGCGCGATGATGAGTGGTTCTACGACGGGCGCTGGGCGCACGACCTCGACGAGCAGGACGCGATGATCGCCGAGTTGACTGACTTCTTCGCACGTCGCCGCGAGGCTCACCCGGGCTATCACGTGTACCACTACAACCACACTGAGCGTTCGGCAATGGAGCGCCTGACTAAGGGGACGGCGAGCGAGTCGCTCCTTCGCCACCTCGTCGACACGGGGCTCTTCGTCGACCTCTACGCGGTGGTGCGCAACGCGCTACGAGTCGGGGCGGAGTCCTACGGGCTCAAGTCACTCGAAAAGCTCGCGGGGTTCGTGCGTAGCGGCGAGATCGAGCAGGGCGCCGGAGCCGTGGTCGAGTACGAGCACTATCTGCACAGCGCCGACCCGGTGATCCTCGCGAGCATCGCGAGCTACAACGAGCAAGACGTCGAAGCCACACGGGCGCTGCACCGCTGGCTGCTCGAACGGCGCCCGGTGGATCTCGCTTGGCGCGAGGCCCAGCTCGAGGTACCCGAACCCGACCTGGACACCGACCAGCTGGTCGAGGCGCTGCACCGCAGTGGCGAGAACAGCCCCGAGCACCTCCTGGGCGATCTCTTGAACTACTGGCGGCGCGAGAGAGTCGCCAACACGACGCCGAAATTCGTGCGCGCCCAGTCTGACTTCACCACCCTCTATGGTGATCGCGACTACATCGCAAACCTCCACTTCACAGGCGTCAAGGAGGTGACCCGGGGCTCGACCACGACGACCTACGCGCATTTCACGTGGCCCGAGCAGCTAGTGGACCAGAAGTTTCAGGCGCGCGAGAGTTTCCTTTATACCGGCGTAGGTGTCGAACGGGGATACGGCTATCTCAGCGCCGTCGACCACAACAAGCGCGAACTCGCAATGACCTGGCGCGAGCGCCACGCTGAGGCCGGGGGAGTGCCCTCAGTGATCACCCTCGACGACTACGTCAGCCCCGGACATAAGCCTGGCGTGTTGGTGCACCTGGCCGAGCAGATCGTTAATCCGCGCGACGACGATCCGCCGAGCCGAGTCTCGCTCGAACTGCTCCGGCGCGCCCGCCCGCGCTTTCGTAGCGACGTCTCGCCGGTGAGCGAGTTCAGCGACTCGCTCGAGGAAACGCTCGCCTGGGTGGGTGGACTCGACGAGAGCGTAGCCGCCATCCAGGGTCCGCCCGGCACGGGAAAGACCTACAGCGGCGCGCACATCATCGCCCACCTTCTCGAGCAGGGTCAGCGCGTGGGAATCACCGCAATGAGCCACGCCGCGATCGACAATCTGCTGAGTGCCGCGCACGAGGTCGTGACCACGCGCGGTCGACTCGACCTGTTGAAAGGGTTGCGCATCACCTCGTCACGGCCGACGAGTCCGCTGGCAGGGGTGCGCTATTCGTCCAAACCCGCCGACGCCGAGGGCACCGGCTACAACCTGGTTGCCGGCACGACGTGGCTGTGGTCGCGCCCAGGAGTGCGACCGTTTCCGGTCGACGTCTTGCTCATCGACGAGGCCGGCCAACTCGCCCTCGCCGACGCGATCGCCGCGGCCAACGGTGCGCGCAACCTCGTGCTGCTGGGAGATCCCCTCCAACTGGCCCAAGTGGCCCAGGCCGAACACCCCGGCGGTTCGGGGGCGAGCGTGCTCGAGCACGTTTTGGGCGAGCATCCGACGATCCCCGCGAATCAGGGGGTGTTCCTCAGCGAGTCGCGTCGTATGCACCCCGACGTGTGCCGCTTCATCTCCCAGCAGATTTACGAGGGTCGGCTCACCAGTCACGCCAGCTGCGCCCAGCAGACGACCGTGGCCGGCACCGGGCTGCGCTGGCTGCGCGCCGAGCACGTCGGGTGCGCCACGGAGTCGCCCGAGGAGGCCCACATCGTCATCGCTAAGATCCGCGAGCTGCTGGGCAGCCCTTGGGTCAACCAGCACGGCGAGTCGCGCGAGCTAGCGGGGGCGGACTTCATGGTCGTCGCGCCCTACAACGACCAGGTGCGCCTGCTGCGGCGCGCGTTGGACGAAGCGGGGCTGGGCGCCGTGCAGGTGGGGACGGTCGACAAGTTCCAGGGCCGCGAGGCGGCCGTGGTGTTCTTCACGATGACCACGTCCTCGCACGAGGATATGCCGCGCGGACCGGAGTTCCTCTTCTCGCGCAACCGACTCAACGTGGCGGTCAGCCGCGCGCGGTGTCTGGCCTACCTCGTGTGTACCGACACGTTGCTCAACGCGCGAGCGCGCACGATCGACGAGATGCGCCTGATCGGGACGCTGTGCGCCTTCGTCGACACGGCTGCCGATGAAGAGTGAAGCCCAAAAAATTCGACAAGATGTCGTAAAATGATCACCGCAGCAGATCGCCACTGCTATAGTGGTCTTCCTGCCCTCAACACGGCCCTGGCGAATTTGCACCGGGTTGTCGTGCGCTGATAAGGTAGGCATCCCACACCGGGGAAACCTGGTGTGGCCACGGGAGAGATCCTGTGGTGGTGTAACTTCACACCTCCGACTCCGGTCGTGTGTGTTGTCGCTCCTTGAAAACGGAAGAACGAGAGCCAAAAGCCAGTACGGGCGACGGGAACGGACCTAACCGGACGCGTCGTTCGTCAAAGAAGTATGCAGTAGGCAGCGAGGACCACCCCGTGGAACTCGCTGTTGTCGGATGGTGGTTAGAGTCACCCATCCGGCTCTCTGATTTCTAAGGAATTTCGGTTCCGGAAAAATCTTGATGGAGAGTTTGATTCTGGCTCAGAATGAACGCTGGCGGCGTGCTTAATACATGCAAGTCGAACGGAATCCAAGGAGCTTGCTCCGAAAGATTTAGTGGCGAACGGGTGAGTAACACGTGAGCAACCTGCCCCGAAGATTGGGATAACACCGGGAAACCGGTGCTAATACCGAATACCTCGCACTGATCGCATGATCGGTGCAAGAAATGTTTTTTCGCTTCGGGAGGGGCTCGCGGTCCATCAGCTTGTTGGCGGGGTAACGGCCCACCAAGGCAACGACGGATAGCTGGTCTGAGAGGACGATCAGCCACACTGGAACTGAGACACGGTCCAGACTC
>JAJZSX010000434.1 GCA_021849435.1 Actinomycetes bacterium
CTAGCCTTCCAAGCTGGCCATGCGGGTTCGATTCCCGTCACCCGCTCTCCGCAGAATCCATAGCCCGATGTGCCTGAAGTGAACTCGATCCAACGAGCCTTCTTCAAATTAGCCGTGGTACTCGTGACCGGTGAAACTACCTCGTCACGCCTGCACGAGATTGAAGATCGCCCGTTCAATCGCACTTCTCAGTTCGCGTCGCATGGCTTCAGGATCTTGAGTGTTGATGGGCACATCCGTCCCGGCCCAACCACCCACTCGCTCAGAGCGCGTCACGAGTGCGGACTTTCTCCGACTGAGGCGCATCAACGTCGCCGTCACGCTTCCCGGGGCGAAGTCCATTACCGTCGATCCCGCGGCGATGACGTCGTCGACAGCTTGATCAACACGGGCATCGAGCCATGATGGCAACGCCCTAAGAATCGATTCATCGGGCGATGCCTCCAGGGCTTCGAGACGAGTGGCAGCCAGGACGTCGCCGACGAGTTCTCTCGAACCCGCGACGTAGGTCCAGGGCAGGTCGATCTCGCTGGCGACGCACCAGGACCGGTCCTGCGGCCACCAGAGATTCGGCGACTGGAACCACGATGTCCTAAAACAGGTCGCTCCCTCCAGAGGGCCCTCGAACAGTTCGTATGTTCGCCACGGCAACTCGAAGGTCGGTGCCCACTCGACGCGGCGCGGGAGAAGCTTGGCATCGAGGCCTTCAACCGCTACTCCTCCCCCGTAGCCCTCCCAGAGGCCAAAGAGACAGAGTTCTGCTGAGTGCCGGGAGAGTACCTCGACCAGCTCGATCGTGTCCGCCTGCGACAGCGATCCCTCGCGGGGACCCTGGCTGGACCAAGGTGACTTCGTGTTGGGCATGACCTCGGGCAGTGCCACCTCGTACCACTGAATTGTTGGCACGAGTGCAACGCCACTCCAGCGTGCAACATCCGCCCAGCGAACCGGTGGCTCACCGGGGCCCTCTTCCACCGAGTGAAGGATCCGCGCGTACACCTCGAAGCCCGACGGAATCCACGACGTCGTCACGTGGTCCTGCGGCGCACGGAGACGTTCGCGCAACCACGCGATACGTGGATCGTTCCCACCTAGCGATTTCACGGTCGAGGGCGGCATCGTCTAATACTCGCACGGTGCAGCAGTGAAAAATTCGGAAATCGAAGTCGCGTCTCTGAAAGTAGAGCGATACTCAACTCGCTCCATTTTGCCGTTCTTGAACGTCACTCGACATGACGGCGCATCGCCTGACCGGTCTCGGGGGAAACGGGACTAAAGAAGAGGGGACTTGATCGAGGCGCCGACGAGACGTACCCTTCAAGTGACGCCGTACATTCGTCATCTGTCACGAGCAGGGCCCTGCGTGAAACGACTCGGTGGATTTCTGATATTTGGCGCAGTAGTGCTCGTGTCACTCCTTGCGACTGATGCCACGGCGAGAAATGTGCCGTCGACAACATCACTACGGTCGTCCTTGACGGCGATCCCCGCTCCCGTTAAAGAAGCGCTCTCCGTCGTGGAATCATCTCGCAAGGCGGGCCCGCTGAGGGTGGACCAAAACGCCGGAAGCGTGATGGGTGGTGCATGGACCGCGGAGACGACGGGTCAAAGCCCCGGAGTAATACAGCACTGGTCCGTGCTGGCGTCTGACAGCAAGGGCCGAATCGTGCTCGGCATCATCGTGATGGACAATGGCACCGAAGCCGTCAGCGGCTGGGTACCCGGTGCGAGTCACGCGACCAACTGGATATTCAACCGAGCTGATCCATCAACCTCCGTTCGCCACATGACGGTGACTGGGTCGACGCACACCATGTGGTCTCGGTCACCACGCCCTTCGTCTGATCAGCCATTGACGAGTTGGACCGATTCGCCGTCGGTCACGGCTAGGTTCGGCCCATGCCCGACATCGATCTGACGCAGTTTCCGCCCAGCGGCAATGGCGCGACTCCGCTTCATGGATACCTCGCGCGCCCGCCGGGAGAGGGTCCGTGGCCGGGCGTCGTGATGATCCACGAGGTCTACGGGCTCGATGACATCATGCGACGCCAAGCCGAGCGACTGGCGAACGCTGGCTTACTCACCTTGGCTATCGACCTCTACTCCGACGGTGGCGCACGGCGCTGCCTCGTTTCCATAATGCGCGCTTCGCTCAAGGGTGAGGGCAAGCCTTTTCTCGATATCGAACGGGGGCGGGCCTGGCTCGCGGCCTCGAGTGAGTGCACGGGCAAGATCGGACTTCTCGGATTTTGCATGGGCGGCAACTTCGCACTGCTGAGTGCCAAAGCCGGTTTCGACGCGGTGGCCGCCAACTACGGCCAGGTGCCCAAGAACGCCGATTCGGTCTTCGAAGGGGCGTGTCCGATCGTCGCCTCGTACGGCAGGCATGATTGGACGCTGCGAGGGGCGGCCGCCAAGCTTGACGACGCGTTGAGTCGAGCTGGTGTCGTTCACGACGTGAAGGAGTATCCGAAGGCGGGACACTCGTTCCTCAACGATGCCGACGCCGGCCCGCGCGTCCTCCAACCGCTCCAGCGGGTGCTCGGCGTCAAACCCGAACCCGAGTCAGCCGCCGACGCGTGGAAGCGAATCGACTCATTCTTTCTCGAGCACCTGCGCTGATCCTCTCTGAAGCGCGCTGCCAACTTCTCTACGGCGACGCAAATTTGGACGACTTTCATCGGAGTCGGATCGTGAACATTCATCTAACGATGACCGTTTTCTGGAGGAACCTGCCCGCCGTCACGTAGGTTCGAGGGGTGGAAAAGAGACTGGCCCTCGCACAACTACTGCGCCATCGCGAGCCGACGTTGCTCGTCACGGGCCAGACAGTATCGGGCTTTGGCGACGGAGTCGCGCTCGTGGCCCTCACGCTGCTGGTCTTTCAGATCACGCATCACAGCGCCCTGATGCTGTCGTGGTTCGTGGCGGCGAGGATGATCCCCTTCGTCGGCATGCTCCTCGTTGGCGGTGCAATAGTGGATCGTTTCTCGCGACGCATATTGATGCTGATCTCCGATAGCGGGCGCGCACTTCTGACCGGAGTCCTCGCACTACTCATTTTTTCGGGTTACTTGCGCTACTGGGAACTGATCGTCTTCGCGGTCCTCTTTGGGCTCTTCGATTCTCTCTTCACGCC
>JAJZSX010000435.1 GCA_021849435.1 Actinomycetes bacterium
CGCACCGTGGCGGTCTGCGCACACGACTCGTCCGCCCTCTTCGGCCAGGCGCAACGCAGACGCGCGGCCAATCCCCGAACCGGCCCCGGTCACCACGCACACTTTGCCCGCGATCCGCTCTCCCATCGCCCACCTGCCTATTCGCCGAGTTCTGCCGTCGACTTCAGTTTGACACGCGTTACCACCGCCTCATTGGGTCAGCAAAGACAAGAAACTACGTCGACGACAAGGGTCATCACCGCGAATCGATCAGTCAGGCAGGTCGCCGAGTACCCGTCAACGTCGACGCGGGCATGAATCCGACGCGAGCTCGCCCCGTCATCGCGTCTCCATCCACCGCGACGTCGAACTTGAGAGTCAGCTTCATCGGCGTGGTCACGTCCTGTGTCCACGTCAGTCGGTTGCCCTCGGCGATCGGATCGACGAAGTCCACCGTCTCATCAGCACTGGCCGCGGTGCCTCGAATACGACCGTCCTGGTCACTGATATCCAATACGACGGCCATCGTGCCGATCGGCGTCACGAGAGACACATCCCAGAGGCCTGCGAAAATAGTCATTACATCAGTCCTTTGAACGTGGTGAGCGTTGAGGTACGGCGCAATAATCGCCGAGACAATCAATTGGAATGACGATATCTCACCGATCGACCGCGGTCGACAGTTGTGGACAGATCCACGGGTAGTTCGCGACGGGACATACCGCACGGAAGTACGTCCCGTATCGTCGAGCACGTCTCGAAACTTTCTTCTTGCATTTGCCAGGATGAGACGGGTCCACACGGTTGAAGAACATCCAGCGTGACCCGTCTTAATTGACGCCACGAGAGACACGCTGGTAGCACTACCAAAGTGCTCCATGAATCGGAAGGATCACCACTCGACAAGCGTGAGTCGTTACGTCCCAATGGATTGACGTTGTCGCGGACACGTCACAGATGCTCGTTCAAGAAGTCGATGATCTGCTCGATGGCGTGCTTCTGCACGTCGTCCACGCTGAGCTGACCCTCGCTGTCGACGACCGGGAAGATGTAGCCGTGCAGCGGATGGTTCCATGTGACCCACGTGGCGTCCTTGCCGCACTCCGCCAGCAGCTCGTAGCTGAGGCGAAAGATACCTTGCAGGTCGTCCTCTTCGCGGCCCATGACGAGCAGGGGAATGTCGATGGTTGACATCCTCTCGAGCGCCAGCGGCACATTCACTCGTGCGCGCACGCGCGCCGTGTCGTGCATCTTCATGTTTTCAATGTTGCGAAGATGAGTCTGAGGGTTGACCGACACCGTGTCGTCAGGCGTGAGGTCGAGGAACTCGTGATTCGCGGGCTCGCACGCCACTCCGGCACGGACGACGCCCGGGTACTGCGACGCCAGTTTGAACAGCATCTCGCCCGCGTGACTCACGCCCACGTGTCCGAGGCGATCTGCGACGACGTTGGGATGGTTCGCGACATGACGCAAGATCGCTAACTCGTCTTCGTACTCCAACGGAGCGCGGTTCATCAGATCCATTCCCTGGCGGCGATCGATCACGAGTCGCCCGCCTCGATGGAACCCCAACTCGACCTCAGTTCGGTAGCGACCCCACGCGCACGCGTAGCCCGCGTCCAAGAGCCGGTCCATCACGTAGGCATGGGTACGTAGGCGCGAACGGAGCCACTCGACTCCGCCACCGCCGTTGCCGTAGGCGAGGAACACGAATGGGAACTCCCCTTCGTCAGAGGGCGTACGCAGTGCGTAGGGCGTGTACAGACCGTCGAGCGTTTCGGCGAGGTACACACTCGCGGGGCGACTTGAACCGGGGATCGATTGTACGAAGAGTGGTTCGGGAAAGTCGGCGACCATGTGACATTGTGCCACGGACCGTTGATCGCGAACGTCTTTGACGGCATTGTTCGAATCTTGCCGAGCGAGCATCGAGACGCCAGCGTAACTAAAGCGCTTTCAAATCGCGATCGATCAAGGCCGAGCCACTTGGTCGAGACGGCGCTTACCTGTGGGGGTAAATCCACGAGCGAGTCATGCCGAACTCGTCACTAATCTCGAGGTCGACGTGGTCGACGAGCAGTCGCGTAAGAATGTGAATCAAGGGGTCTCGATGGGCAACAACGACCAACTCCCAGAGGGGGATGCGGGCAAGATCATCGTCGGGCGGCCGTTGTCGCCAACTCGCCGTGACTGTGAGTGGCTCGCAGCCCTCTTCGACGACTATCGCGTGCACCACGGAGAATCCGCGTCAACTGCCGAGGCGTCGCGGTGGCTCGAAGAGAACCTCGTACATGGCTCCCTGGAGGCTTTCGTCGCGACCGACGACGGTGTTCTCACGGGCTTTGCCCTGGTCGCGGTGATTCCGGCTTCGCTTCGACTCGGTCGCTTCTGGCAGATCCGAGACCTTTTCGTGTCACCGTCGTATCGTCATCGCGGTATCGGCGGCAAGATACTCAACGTGATCAGCGGCGCCGCAGCCACTTCCGGTGCGCTGCGCGTGAGCCTCCAGACAGAGTCCGACAACGAAACCGCCCTGCGCCTCTACGCACGCCATGGCTATTCAATGCTGGAGGGCTATCAATCCCTTTTCGTAGACCTGCCGGTTGCTCACTGAATGCCTGACGACGCTATCGGTTGCGGATCACACAGAGCGGAAGGGGTAGTCGTGCCACGGTTCATCATCTCGTTTGGCGCCCACGCCATGGACCACATTCCTGAGACGGACATGGATTCTGCGGCCGACGCCGCGCACGCCGTGGTGCAAGAGATTATTGACGCCGGCGAGTACGTCCTCGCGGGGGCTGTCGAAGAGGGTTCGTGCAGCATCGTGGCCGTCGACAAAACGGTCGCTGACGGCCCGGATCCGTGGGAGATCAGCGGAGTGACCATTGTCGAAGTCGCGTCACGCGACGACGCACTCGCCTGGGCGGCCAAGATCGCCATCGCGTGCCGCTGCGCCCAAGAGGTCCGGGCGATCGGTCCGGACCCCCTCGTCGACGCAATGGTTCTCTCCGCACAATCGTGAGGTCGCAAACGTCTTCACTGTCGAATGTCTGACTCGATCCCCGTGTCACGACGCACGAGTAACGATTGAGCACCATCACTCTGGCGTCGTAAAACTGTCCCGCACGCCTATGAGGGCCATCTCGCCCCGCG
>JAJZSX010000436.1:0-386 GCA_021849435.1 Actinomycetes bacterium
GATCGACTTGGTGAACATGATGACCGCACCCTTGGAGGCGTTGTACGCCGGTGATTCGGGAACCGCCACGATTCCCATCTCGGAACCGAGAGTGATGATCGATCCACCGCCCTGGGACTTCATGAACGGGATGGCGGCCTTGACCAACGTGTACATCCCCTTCACGTTCGTCGTGAGGACCGCGTCCCACTCTTCCTCGCTGAGCTGCTCGATGGGCATCACACTCGTGATGCCCGCGTTGCATACGAGGATGTCAATCGCCCCGTAGGTGTTGACGGTCTTGTTCACCATGTCGGCGCCGTCGGCCATCTCGCGCACGTCACCCACCACGCCGGTCACCGGACCGAGCGACGATAGGCTCGCCACGGCCTCTTCGAGCATGGCTT
>JAJZSX010000436.1:396-3131 GCA_021849435.1 Actinomycetes bacterium
GTTGATGTCACTGATGACCACCGACGCACCCTCGCCCAAGAACACCTCGGCGATGGCTCGCCCGATTCCCGACGCGCCACCACTGACGAGCGCCGCCTTGTTCGTGAGTCTCATGTAAACCTGACCTCCACAATCCGTTTCTCTGTGTACGACTCGGTGCTACGCCGGCGTCGAATCAGTAGTGTTCTCCGGCACAATCTCCAGCACGCTCGGATCAGCGAATCCCGTCTCGGGGACCATGAACATCACCAGTCCCAGGCGCGACAGCATCGTCGAACCTTTGCGCTTCAGGTACCACGCCCACGCGATGCACACCACGATCCACGCCAAGAGTAGCCAGGGGAACACGTTCGTCGGAGCCGAGGACGGCCACGGGTGGACGCTCAGGTAGATGGCCACTAGGAAGATCACGCTAGAGACGCCCGGAAGCACGACGTGCTGGAACACGGAGAACTCGCTCGGGAACCGCTTCTTGATGAAGTAGGGCAACGCGACGTTCGCCCCGATGTAGATCGGCAGGATGGCGAGAGAAGAGAGGTAGCCCAGGTCTCCGAAGGCGCCGATCGGTCCCCAGGCCAGACCGGCGATGAGTCCCACCACAATGGAGAAGATCGAGAAGGCGATGATCGCGACGTGGGGGGTCTTGAACTTGGGGTGGGTGCGCCCGAGAGCCTTGGGCAAGATGCCGTCTCGACCGAGTGAGTAGATGATGCGGAAGTTCGCGGTGTGAATCGCGAGCAAGACCGCGATCATCGCGCTAATGGCGGCGAGGTCGACGACCGTTCCGTACCAGCTACCGATGTATCGCACCGCGAGGTCACGCAGCGGCGAAGTCGCCTGGGCGATCAGGTTCACGTGCTTGGTGCCGTAGCCCACGATGATCGCGTAGATCGCAAACGTGAACCACAGACCAGTGAGCACGACAGAGCCAACAAGCGCGCGCGGTAGGTTCCGGCGGGGATTGCGCGTCTCCTCGGCCACCGTCGAGCATGACTCGAAACCAAAGAAGGCCAGCACGATGAAGACGAAGGCCTCGCCCAAACCGCCAAAGCCAGACGAACCATGCGTGGGCAAGAATGAGGCGGGCGCCTGGCCGGCGTCGCCGCCCTTGGCGATGATCAGCACGAGCAGTATGCCCACAATCGTCACCTCGGCGATCACGAAGGCGATATCAAAGCGCATCGACGTGTGGACCGAGTACCAGGCCAGCGCCCCCACCGCGACGACAATGAAAACCAACAAGACTTCCCAGGGAATGTTCACCCCGAGCTGGGATTTGATGACTTGACTCGTGAATCCCCCGAAGAGGTTGATGTTAAGCGGGCTCTGGAGGGTGTAGGAGAGCAGTAGCACGAGTGCGGCGACGAATCCGGTGGACAATCCAAATGAGTTGCTGATGAACTTGTAGAAGGTACCCGCCGACGTGATCCGCCGGGTGAACTGCGCGAGCGTCAGCGCCATGAGCGCAATGCCGATCGTTCCAAGCAGGAAGACGAACGGCGACGACTCACCAGCCTTTCCGGCAATGAACGCTGAGATGAAGATCACGCCGATCGTCGGCGAGATGAAGGCCAACGACATTGCGAGCGCGCTCGGCAAGCCGAGCGTGTTCTTCTTGAGTTCATTGTGGCCAGTAACTTCAGTACCGGTCGCGTGATCCATTACTTTCCCCCTGTAGACTTATTAATTACTGACCATAAGATATAAAGACCACGCCTGTCAAGCCATTTCTCGGTTTTTTCCGAAAGCATTTGGAGTCTTCGACGCAAGTCGGGTCTACTTGGCGAGAATTCTTACTTATGATTAGAAATTGTGATCGACGAACCTGGGAGGTCAGCACGCGTGAATCCGTCTCCAATCCTGATCAGTCGCACCGAGGTAGGCGAGCTTCTCGACTGGCCGGCGGTCTACGAGGCGACACGGTCCGGGTTGATCGTGTCCGGCACCCCGTCCGCCGCCTCCTCGATCTCGGCGCAGGTCACCTACGCCAAGGGTTCACTCCACCTGAAGGCCGCAGCCCTCGACGTGCAAGAGATCATCTCGGTCAAGTCGAATCTGCGGCCCAACCACGGCGGGGTCAGCGGAGTGCTCCTCGCCTACGACCTCGAATCGGAACGGCTGGCAGGAATCATTGACGCCGGCCTGATGACTGCATGGCGCACCGGGGCCATCGCTGCGGTGGCGGCTGAACGACTCGTCGCCGCGCGCCCGGTCACGGTGGCCGTCCTCGGCGTGGGCCCCGTCGGTCAACGGTCGATCGAAGCTCTGCTGGAGGTGCTCGACGTGGTCGAAGTGCGTTTCTGGTCACATCACGGCACGCGGTCCAACGAAGCGGCCGAGCACCTACGTGAACGAGTGCCAGCGCGGGCGTGTCGGCACGTCGACGAGGCGATCTCCGGTGCGGACGTGATCGTCACGGCAACCCCCGCCTCCGAGCCCATCGTGACCGAGACTCTGCCGACCGGCGTGGTGATTCTCGCCATGGGAGCAGACACCGTCGGCAAACGTGAACTCGCGAGCCAGGTGATCGCGCGATCGGTCGTCGTCGCCGACGTGCCAGCCGACGCGCTGAAGGTCGGTGAAAGTGCCTATCTGCCCAACGAGCGCAAAGAATCTGTCACCGCGCTCGCTCACTGGCTCACAACCCTCGATCCGCCGCCCCACGACTACCCGTACCTCGTCTTCGATTCGGTGGGATCCTCACACGTTGACGCAGCGGTGACGAGCGTGATCAT
>JAJZSX010000437.1 GCA_021849435.1 Actinomycetes bacterium
GCACCGCACCATCATTACCGGCTCCACTCAGATCAACGAGTCGAACTCTCTCAACTGGTGAAACCAGACCCACACATTAGGCAGGAGAGCCTCGTTTCGGCAAAGCCGACGAAGTCTTCGAGCACGGCGCTAGCTCGCACGAGCTTGTAGCCGAGCGATCGGCGCAGCACCAGATAGTCGGCCAGACCCGTTCGCAGCTCACTCATGATCGCACCTCCGGCCAGCGACGAGCGACCCAGCGCAGGGCCGTGACGTCGACCTTGGCGTAAGTGGCGGTGACGGACGTCGCCTGATGCCCGAGCACCTGTCCGATGTCTCGTAACGGCACTCCCGCGCGCAACATCGACGTCGCCAGGGTGTGACGCAAGCGGTGCGGGTTCACGTAGGCAATCCCCGCACGAGCGCACGCCCGCTCGAGCACGCAACGGATCGAACTGGTGTCAGCCAGGGCCCTCAGTGGAGCACACTGACGAAGAAAGATCGCCCGATCCTCGACGCGCGGGCGGACCTTCATGTAGTTGGCCAGCGCGTCACCCACGTCATCGGGCAAGGGGAGCCGATCCCGACGTCCACCTTTTCCCGTCACGACAATCTCGCCCGTCCGCCAATTCACGTCGTCGAGGTGCAGGCCGACTACCTCGCCACCACGCAGTCCGAGCCGGCACAGCAAGAGCACAATCGCCCGGTCCCGTCGTTCGATCACACTCTCGCCATCACACGCCGCCACGAGTGCTTCGAGGTCGCGGGGACCGATCCCCCGAGGAAGCGAAGAGGCCCGACCGGCGACCGAGAGAACTGCTCGATCCAGCTCGACGTCAACGACGTCCTCCAGCGCCAAGAACCGCAGAACGCTTCGCAGCGCCGAGATCACCTGTCGGATCGAAGACAGACTTCGCCCGCTGCAGGTGCGGGTTGCGAAGCTCGTCACGTCACTGGCGCGAAGCGACCAGTCCACTCTGTCGTCGCGCCGTCGCTCAACCACCAGGAGTCTGGCGATGTGCACGTAGAAGCGAATCGTCCCCTCGACGAGCCCGCGCTCCTCACGCAAGAAACGTCGATAGCGATCGAGGAAGACTTCCCCGGGGTCACTCGGCTCGGCGAGCTCGACCGGGTCGAGGACACTGTGAAAAGCCAAGTAGTCAAAGAGCGGTGCGAGCGACCGCGACGTGCGCAGGTTCGCCACTCCTCGCGCTCGCCGGGTTCGGAAGAACCCCTCGGTCGCCGACGCCGAGAGTTCGCGCGTCGCCACGCCTTCGTGTTCGAGCCACTTGCTCAGGTGCGTGACCAATCGGCGGTGCTTGCTGGCAGCTGACCGCGAGTAACCGAGCTCGAGCAGGTAGGCGTGATAGCCCGAGACGTGTTCAAAAAGGTCGCCGGCCGGGTAGGTGGGATTACGTTTCGACATCAATACTCCTTTTCCTTGATCAAGGAAACGAGTATCGATCCGCTGCCGCGATTATGCCGACTCGCCCATCACCACCCACCAGCGCCGAGCAGGTGGAACGCGCGTGTTCTGGTCTGGAATCGACATAATCACGCGGTCAACATAAAACTTGTTATGCGGAAATCGCCATAACAAGTTTCTGCGGGTAGGAACCCAGCAGCGCCGCGTGACTGGTGTCAACAGTGACGACGGTGCCACTCTGGTGCGCACCGGCACCAAGTCCTCGCGTGACCGACGCCTGCGGGCTCGCGAGGTTCCCCTACCGAGTTGGCTGGAGCAAGAGGTGCGCGCCCTCTTGGGCGAGCGTCTGGGTTGTGACGGCTCGCTGCTCTTCGTGGGCCGCCGTGGTGCGCCGGCACCGGCGGAGACGGTGCGCGCGTGGTGGCGCCACGCGGTTGAAGTGGTGCTGGTGCCGATGTCGGAAAACCTCGCGGGCATCACGCCGCACAGTATGCGCCACGCTGGCATGACCTACTGGTTCGCCCAGGGGGTCGACCACAAGCGGATCCAACTCTGGGGCGGCTGGTCATCGCTAGTGCAGATGCTCGACACTTACCGCGGAGTGCTCGACAGTCTCGAGGTAGTGGACCTTGAGGGGATCGACCTGTTCGCGGTGGCGTGGGGCACTGGCACCACGGACGACACGACGGTGCTCGAATCGACGGTCGAGGAGGGAGGGATCGTCAGCTTGGAGGCGTGGCGCCAGAGACGAACGGCGGGCTAATACTCCCCTCGTGGGCGGGGCGGGTCTTTACGCTCCATCGAGGTTGCTTTGGTCGCTTCAACCGTCGGCCGCACGGTCCGCACCCGGTCAGCGGTGCGTTTGGTCATGGGTGCAAGGTAGCGCGGTGAAGTGACGAGGTCGCAGCGCTATTCGAGATGAGGGTCACGCCACGTCAAGCGGCAGTGCCTGCCGCTGGCTAGGGGCTCCTGCGTCTCGCACGGGCGCGCTCGGCTCGCATTCGTGCTCCCGACTGGTTCATGCGCATCTTCGCGAATCGGACGCTGACGCCGTGGAACTCTGCGACCTGACTGTCGCTTCGCTGCAGTGCGGCGAGCCGGTGAGCGGCGTCCGTGGGGATCAGCAACTCGCCCGCAAGCAGGTTCGCTTGCTCTTCCGTAGAGGCATCGAAGACGCGGCAGGCGCCATCCACACAGAGCGACACCGGAAACGAATGCTCAAGGATCCAGTGGGCGAGTTCGTGAGCGAGGCTCGACTTCACGCGAACAGCCGCGTGGGCGTCGTTGACGATGACCAGCACTCCATTGTCGATCGGCACTGCTGCCGCCGAGAAGCTCGTCGCGCCGTCGGTCAGGAAGTAGTCGAGTGATTCGTGAGGGCAATCGCTATCGCGCAAGTCCTTGAGGGGGACGATCGGGACCCCATAGAGGTCGGCCAGAGCCATGACATCGAGCACATCGTGGGGGTCGACCCCGAGTTCGGGGCGAACCTCGAGTGCCCGCCGCTTCGCCTCGGCCTTGAAGCCCCTCTGAGCCACTTCACGCCCGCGCGCGCTGCGCCTTCACGAGCTTCACCGCGGCGCTAATCACGTCCTCGAGGGCCCTTACCTGCTGCGCGTCAAGGTCACTTCGGGCACGCAGGAGGGCCGTCAGCTGGGTCTCGAGCTCGGGTTCCCTCTTATCGGGGTCGCGTCTGAGGAAGTCCTCCGACGAGGCCCCGAGCCA
>JAJZSX010000438.1 GCA_021849435.1 Actinomycetes bacterium
AACCCGTTCTCGGCGACGATAATCCGCGCTATCGAGGAGGTGGCGACGCGGCGGGGTGTCTCGGTGCTCGCGGGAAGTCTTGACGAGAGTGCGGAGCGCGAACGATCGCTCGCGACCTCGATGTCAAGCCACCAGGTGGACGGCATGATTCTGGCTCCAGCAAGTCAGTCACACGACTACCTGGCGCGCGATCAACACGCGGGAACCGCCTTCGTCTTTGTCGATCGGCCGCCAATCGATTTGGATGCCGACCACGTCTTGAGCGACAATCGCGATGGCACCGCACGGGCAATCGACCGGCTGTTGGACCTTGGACATCGACGAATCGGGTTCCTGGGCGACGACGCCGTCCTGTGGACGGCGCGCGAGCGGTACTTGGGCTACGAGGAGGCGCATCGGGCCCGTGGGCTCGAGGTCGCGAGTGAACTCGTCCACTTCAATGTTCGATCCAGTTCGGCGGCGTCGATGTTGATCGACCGAATGCTGGAACTCAGCGACCCGCCAACGGCCATCTTCGCGGGTCGCAATATCCTCACCATCGGCGCCGTCAGGTCGCTGCGTGCCCACGCTGTCGAAAGACGCACCGCGCTGGTCGGCTTCGATGACTTCCCGCTGGCCGACCTGCTCGTCCCCGCCGTGTCCGTCGTGGCCCAAGAGGTGTCAATGATTGGTCGTCGAGCGGCCGAGCTGCTCTTCAACCGGTTGGATGGCGACCGTTCGGCGACCCAACGGGTGGTCGTTTCAACGAGGTACGTTGCGCGCGGATCGGGCGAGATTCGACCGTGGCGATAGCGTCACAATTTCTCGGCCGCTGCATTGACGCGCGGTGTCACGGTCGCTAATCTCTAGACAACGTTGTCTGACGGACGTTGGGAAGTGCTCGACGTACCGAATATCAGGGGGAGAACCAATGAAGAGAGACCAATCGCGGTTGGCACGACGCAGGATGACACGGTTCATCAGCGCCAAGTCAGTTCTGTCGGGGGCGCTGGTGGCGAGTTCCCTCGCGTTGATAAGTGTTGGCTCGTCATCGGTCGCGAGTGCCTCCGCGAAGAAGATAACGGTCGCCTTCGTGGTCGGGGCCGAGGCGGACCCGTTCTTCATCTCGATGAACGCGGGCGCTCAAGCTGAGGCGACGAAACTGGGCGTGAATCTGATCTGGCAGGGCAACCCCTCGCAGTACTCGCCTTCGACGCAGATCCCGATCGTTCAGCAGGTCATTTCGCAGTTGCAGTCCAGCAAGCCCAGCGCCCTGGTGCTCGGACCCACGGACCCCAAGGCGCTGCAGCCCTACGTCAACCAGGCCGTGCACGACGGTATCGCGACCTTCAATGTCGACTCGTCGGTCGCGAACCTGTCCAAGGTCATCTCGTTCGTCACGGGTAACAACGCACAGGGCGGTGCGGCTGCCGCAGATGCGCTCGCGAAGGCCATGGGTTACAAGGCGGGCAAGAAATACAACGTGGCCGTCGGTATGACGTCGCCGACCGCCACCACGAACGTGCTCCGGTTCCAGGGCTTCAAATCAGAGGTGGCAAAGAAGTATCCGGGTATCAAGATCGTGGCCGAAGCGTACTCACAGTCGAACCCAACGACCGCCAACTCCAACATCCAGGGATGGCTCACCAAATACGGTCAGGGGAGTTCGCAGCCGTTGAACGGGATCTTCGCCATTGACGGCACCAACGCCGAAGGGGCTGCGAGCGCGCTGCAAGCGGCCGGCCTCGCCTGCAGTGCGAAGTCGTGTGGCGCGGGCAAGGTGGCCCTGGTCGGGTACGACGCCTACAGCACCAACGTGAGCTTGCTCCAGAAGGGGATCTTCGCGGCGTTGATCGCTCAGAACCCCGCCAAGGAGGGCATGCTGTCTGTGCTCAACGCGGTGAACTATCTCAGGCACCACAACGCTAAGGGGATCAAGCACTTGATCACGTTGCCCAACGTGACCTTGACGCCGAGGACCCCCGCGGCCCTGCTCGCCAAGTACACCTACCAGACGGCCTAGACGCTGGGAACGGCCCCCACGCCCAACGACGCCCACGTGTGGACGTCGTTGGGCGTGGTTGTCGTTGCCGCATTGTGATGAGGAGGCGAGGTCGTGTCCCACTCGGCGAGTGAATCGATCGCCCCGATCAGCAACGAAGGTGAACCGGCATCGTGGGTACGCCGACTGATCGGCAATCAGCAGTTCATGTTGTTCATCGTGTTCGTCGCGATCTTCTTGTTCTTTACCTTTAACGACTCGGTGTTTGCATCCGCCAGCGAAATCGGCAACAACATCACCGATTTCAGCACGTTGGTGTTGCTCGCAGTTGGCGAGACATTCGTGATTGCCACGGGGGGGATCGACCTCTCTGTCGGAGGTGCGTCGGGATTCGCAGGCGTCGTCGGAGCGATCGTGATGGAGCATCTGTCAGCGCACGGGGAGTGGTTGGTCCTAAGCGTCGGCACGCTGGTGTGCCTTGGTGTTGGGGTTGGCATTGGCTTGATCAATGCGGCGTTGATGCACTACGCCAAACTTGTTCCTTTCGTGGCCACTCTCGTCACGATGGGGGCGGCGGAGGGAATGAGTCTCGTATTGACCGGTGGTGCACCGATCGGTTCCAACTTTGGTGCCATCACACTCACCGAACCGCGACTCGGCGTCTTCTCGTACCCGGACATCGCCATTATCGTGATCACGATCGTGGCGGGTCTTTACCTCCACTTTTCCAAATTCGGGCGCTACACCTTCGCCATTGGCTCCAACGCCTTCGCAGTGCGAGCGGTGGGGGTCAACGTTCGCAGACATCTGACGTGGGTCTATGTTCTGTCCGGGGCGCTCGCGGGACTGACCGGCATGTTCATCTACATGCGTTTGGGATCGGGTGCTCCATCGGCGGGCGTCGGGACCGAACTCGTCGCGATCGCCGCCGTGGTGATTGGCGGCGCACGTCTGACCGGTGGTTCAGCGCAGCTAACGGGGACGATCCTTGGCGCATTAATCCTGACGATCGTCTCAAGTGGACTGATCATCATGAATGTCTCGCCGAATTTCAATCAGGTTGCCGTGGCCATCCTCATTGCCTTGGCGGCGGCATTCCAGGCGCTTCGGAAAGGGTCGAGGACCGAACTATGAGCGACCGCA
>JAJZSX010000439.1 GCA_021849435.1 Actinomycetes bacterium
TCAGAGCCCCGGTGAAGCGTGGAGCCGAGCGTCAGACTGGGTCTCACTCAGCGGCTGGCGAAGACACGCGAAAGGGAACCCCGACACCAGTCGGGGCGAGCAACTCCGTGAGGAGTGCAGCATGAGTGGACTCACTAGAGTGCACTCAGTTGCAACGGAGGTAGCGATGTCTACGAAGGATTCCACAGCCCACGACCCGGTACGCATCGGGGTGGTGGACACGATGTTCGCCCGCTACGACATGGGAGCCGCGGCGCGCGCCGAGCTGGCCGAGTGTCCGGGCTTCGACAGCCGATTCACCGTCGTCTCGCGAACGGTCCCCGGCTTCAAGGACCTGGCGGTGGCGGCGAAGAACCTCATCGAGCGCGACGGCTGCTCGATCGTCGTCGCGCTGGGCATGCCCGGCAAGGCTCCCATCGACAAGCAGTGCGCGCACGAGGCGGCGCTGGGCATCATGCAGGCCCAGCTGCTCACCTCGACGCCCATCCTCGAGGTCTTCGTCCACGAGGACGAGGCCGACGACCCGGCCGTCCTGGCGTCGGTCTTTGAGAACCGCTCGCGCAAGCACGCGCGAAACGCCTACTGGATGCTCTTTGAACCCGAGCAGCTGGCCCGACGAGCCGGCCAGGGCATTCGCCAGGGATTTGACGACGCCGGCCCCCTCGACCTGGGCTGACGGCGTCAACCAACACCGCAGTTACCAATGAGTATGCTCTCGAGATTGCTTAGTTACTGAGGAGAAGCCAATGCCAGAAGCCGTCATCGTCGCTACCGGCCGCACGCCCATCGGCCGGGCCTTCAAGGGCTCGCTCGTCGACATGCGCCCCGACGACCTCGCCGCGCACGTCGTCGCCGAGGTGCTGGCCAAGGTCCCCCAGCTGGACCCCACGACGATCGACGACCTCATCATGGGCTGCGGTCAGCCCGCGGGCGAATCCGGGTTCAACCTCGGGCGCGTCGTGGCCATCCTGGCGGGCCTGGACACCGTGCCCGGGGTGACCGTGAACCGGTACTGCTCCTCCTCGCTGCAGACGATCCGCATGGCCGCCCACGCCATCAAGGCCGGCGAGGGCGACGTGTTCATCGCCGCGGGCGTGGAGACGGTGTCGCGCTTTGGCAACGGGGCCTCGGACATCGCCAAGGCCATGAACCCGCTCTTCGCCGACGCGGTTGCCCGGACGGCCTCGCGCTCGGAGCGCGTCGGGGACCCCTGGGCCCCGAGTGCGGGACTCGCCGACGTCTACATCGCCATGGGCCAGACCGCCGAGAACGTGGCCGAGTACGAGCACGTCTCGCGCGCCGAGATGGACGAGTTCGCCTTACGCAGCCAAGAGCTCGCCGTCGCCAGCCAGCACAACGGCTTCTTCGAGCGCGAGATCATCCCCGTGACCCTGCCCGACGGTCGCGTGATCAGCACCGACGACGGCCCGCGCGCCGGTACCACGCTCGAGAAGCTCGCCGCCCTCGCCCCGGTCTTTCGCGAGGGCGGCACGGTCACGGCCGGCAACGCCTGCCCGCTCAACGACGGGGCGGCCGCCGTCATCGTCATGAGTGACACCCGCGCCAAGGCGCTCGGTCTCACGCCCCTCGCGCGCATCGTCTCGAGCGGCGTGAGTGCGCTCAACCCTGAGATCATGGGCCTGGGCCCGGTCGAGGCGAGCCGTCAGGCTCTCGCGCGCGCCGGCCTGACCATCGACGACATCGACCTGGTCGAGATCAACGAGGCCTTCGCCGCCCAGGTGATCCCCTCGGCCAAGCACCTGGGCATCAGCTGGGACAAGCTCAACGTGAACGGCGGGGCCATCGCGCTCGGGCACCCCTTCGGCATGACCGGTGCTCGGATCATGACCACGCTGCTCAACGGCCTCGAGGACCGCGGCGCGCGCTACGGGCTCGAGACGATGTGTGTCGGCGGCGGCCAGGGCATGGCCATGATCGTCGAGCGGCTCAGCTAGACGGCCGACCCGTCGAACGGGCCGCGGGATCCGCGCCGTACTGGTCTCGCTCCTCGTCCGTGACGGCCCGCGCCTCGTCGGGCAAGAGCACCGGGATCGAACCGCGGACCTCGTAGGCGACGCCACGGCGCGGGTTGTAGAGCACGCTCGCGCTCTCGAGGTACAGCAGCGGCCCGTGGTCGACCGGGTCCTCGAGCAGTTCGAGCAGGAACGAGTCGAGAGCCATCACGCCTCCTTGATCATGGCGAGGACCTCCTCGACGTGACGCGCGCAGCTCGAGTCGTCGGCCGCCTCCACGTTGAGCCGCAGCAGCGGCTCGGTGTTGGACGGTCGCAGGTTGAACCACCACGAGCCGTAGTCGGCGCTCAGCCCGTCGAGCTCGTCGACCGCGACGCCCTCGGCGACGAGGCGCCGGGCGACGGCCCGGACCGTGGCGGCCGGATCGGCCACCTCGGTGTTGCGCTCCCCCGAGGAGGCGTAGCGCCGCAAGGGCGCCTGCAGTGCCGAGAGCGGTTCGCTCGAGCGGCTCAGCAGCTCGAGCACGATGAGTGCCGTGATGACGCCCGAGTCCGCGCGGTAGTTGTCGCGGTAGTAGTAGTGGCCCGAGTGCTCGCCGCCGAAGACGGCGCCGGTCTCGGCCATGACCTGCTTGATGTAGCTGTGGCCGACTCGCGTGCGCACCCCGACGCCGCCGTGCTCGGCGATGACCTCGGGCACGGACTTGGAGCAGATGAGGTTGTAGAGCACGGTCGCGCCGGGGTTGCGGTCGAGCAGGGTGGCCGCGACCATCGCGGTCGTCGTCGAGCCTGACACCGGTTCGGCGCGCTCGTCGACGACGAACACCCGGTCGGCGTCGCCGTCAAAGGCGAGCCCAATGTCGGCCCCGGTCTCGAGCACCCGGCGCTGCAGGTCGACGAGGTTCGCCGGGTTGAGCGGGTCGGCCGGGTGGTTCGGGAAGGTGCCATCGAGGTCGGGGTAGAGCACCTCGAGCTCGACGGGCAGCCCCGCGAAGACCCGCGGGGCCACGAGGCCCCCCATGCCGTTGGCGACGTCGGCGACGATGCGCAGCGGCCGCAGGGCCGTGACGTCGATGAAGGAGTGCACGTGGCTGATCCAGTCGGGCCAGAGGTCCCGCTCGATCCGGTCTGCCCGTGGAGG
>JAJZSX010000440.1 GCA_021849435.1 Actinomycetes bacterium
GACCCAGTTGCCCAGGGTTTGTTCGACGACTCCCAATTCCTTGGCCACGTCGACGATGGTGCGGTGCTGGTCAATGACCAGGGCGGCCGCGTCTCGACGGAACTCCTGAGGATATCGAACCCGGCGACTCGTCGGCTTTCCTGACTCTGTACTCATAACTGTCATGACTACCTCCTATGTGAGGTGTCCGGCAAGCGGGGGGATGGTCAGTCGTCGCAACTTCTCCAAGTGGGGCCAGTTCAGACCGTCATACCCACAACGGCGTAGCACCTCATCATTTGCGATCCTGCCTCGTCCCGGGCGCGCTCGGCGCAACGTGGCCATACGCTGCGCGGCGAAGGGTCGGCAGCGTTCGTCGTCGGGGTCCGCATTGCGCCGCAGTTCACAAGAGACGGTCGAGGGATTACCACCGATGTCGCGGGCGATCTCACGCAACCCCGCTCCGTGGGTCGCGAGGTCGGCGATCCTGACGCGCTCGTCCTCGGAGAGGTAGCGCGGTGAGATGTCAGGTTTGGAGACGGTGACCACGCTCGGATAATGGTGCACAATGCCGCGAGGAGTGGTGATGGTCCGTCCGTGACGCCAGCGCATTCCCGTCTTGCGGTTGATGCTGACCTGTCGGGAGGCTTCGGAGATCGAGACGCCGGCTCCGATGAGTCGAGCGAACTCGTGGCGCTTCTCCGCCTGGGGCTCCACGCCGCGTCTTCCTTGTCCCGCCATTGCAACCCCCGAACACCTCGAGTGTTGCGACGATGAATGGAATCCGCCCCGTCATACTCATCAAAGTCCCTATGACTTGACGCTCACCCGCAACGAATGAAATGCTGGGCGCGGCCGGTGGGTGTGGTCACCGATGTCTTCTTGCCGCTACGTACGCGTTCAAAGTCTGGTGCGGGGACCGTGGGGGACCGTCAACTGTCGCTACGAGCACGATTCCTAGATTTCGCTTCGCCAGGTTCTCCTCCCACCGGCCTCTAGCAACGAGACGGAGGTGAGTGATGAAGAGAATACGAGATCGCGTCGCGGGGCTCGACGTGCACCGTGACACGGTGGTGGCCTGTTGTCGCGTGGCGGGTCCCGACGGGGAGGTCGAGGTGACCAAGGCGACGTTCGCGACGACCCGCAAAGGACTGGGCGAGTTGGCGTCGTTTCTCACTGACGCCGGTGTCGACACCGTGGCGATGGAGGCGACCGGCGTGTACTGGAAGAGCCCGTTCTACGCGCTCGAGGGGTTGTTCCCCGAGCTGTGGCTCTGCAACGCGATGCACGTGAAGAACGTGCCGGGTCGAAAGACCGACCTCTCCGACGCCGAGTGGCTGGCCGACGTGGCGGCCCACGGCATGGTGCGGCCCAGCCTCGTCCCACCACCCGAGATCCGCGAGCTGCGTGAGCTGACCCGCTATCGCAAGACCCAGGTCGACGCGCGCGTGAAGGAGATCCAGCGCCTCGAGAAGGTCCTCCAGGACGCCGGGATCAAGCTCACCTCGGTCGCGTCATCGGTGTGGAGCGCATCCTCGCGCGAGATCGTCGAGGCGCTGATCGCCGGCGAGCGCGACCCCAAGGTGCTCGCCCAGATGGCCAAGGGTCGCCTGCGCGCCAAGATCGAGCGGCTCGAGGAGGCGCTCGACGGGAACTTCGGCGCGCACCACGCGATCGTCTGTCGCCAGATCATCGACCACCTGGACTTCCTCGACTCCTCGATCAACACCCTCACCACCGAGCTCACCACCCGACTCGTCCCTTTTGAGGTGGCGGTCGCCATCGTCACCTCGATCCCGGGGATCTCGAGGACGACCGCCGAGGTCATCGTCGCCGAGACCGGCGTGGACATGAGTCACTTTCCCACCCCCGAACAGTTCTGTGCCTGGGCGGGCGTCGCTCCGGCGAGCTACGAGTCGGCGGGCAAGCGACGCTCCGCGGGCACCCGTCACGGCGCACCGTGGCTGCGTCGCACACTGGTTGAAGCAGCCCGGGCCGCCTCGCGCACCAGGGGCACCTACTACTCGGCCCTGTACTCGCGCGTCGCTCGCCGACGAGGCCCCAACAAGGCCGCGGTCGCGGTCGCGCACTCCATGATGTTCACCATGTGGCACCTGCTCACCAACGGCGCCCTCTACCAAGACCCCGGCGCGGACTACTTCGAGCGTCGTCACGATCCCGCCGTCGAGGCGAAGCGACTCGCACGACGGATCGAGGCGCTCGGCTTTGAGGTGAGTCTCAGTCAGACGGCCGCGTAGTTCTACCACTACCCGACAACTTCAGCCCCTGGCTCGAGCCGGGACTCCTCACGCCCACGCCGTGTCAACTCGGGGGCATTTCTTCCTAGATGGTCAGTTTGGCTTCCTTTCAATCGGGATGCTGCGGATCCCCAGAAATACCCGCTCGGCTTTCCGTATCATTGATGGGCAGCACCGGGTCCTAGGTATCGACACCATGCTGAAGGACATCAACGAAGAGCTCCTCGAGAGGCGGGCGGTGCTGCACAACGCGGAGAGCGTTGACTCGGCTCCTCAAGTTACGCAGATCTTTAAGGACCAGATCGACAAGCTGAAGCGGCAGCTGGAGCGCACGCAGGAAGAATCCCTCGGCATCGACTTAGTCATCGAAGACAGCCCGGAAGAGGCTCGCCAGATCTTCACCGACGTCGCGAACAATGCTCTCGGAATCTCAAAGTCCGTGACAGCCAGGTTCGACTCACGCAAGGTTGTAAATCGAGCGCTTTCCCTCGTGCTCACCGACCCGAACGCGCCAGTCCTCCTTGTTGACCACATCGACCAGGACAAGGACCGCGTCTTCGGCAGTAACCCGAATCTGATTGGCGCTGTCCACCTTGCTGAAATCATCCGTACTGTTGAGGTCGGTATCGCTGGTCGGGTCGGCGAAGCAATGGAGCAAACCCTGGACGAACGGGAACTAGCAAAGAATGCTGAGTGGTTCTTCGAGCTCATGACCCAGGGCTTCGGTGACCTTCAGGCCATCGCCACCAACGAGATGACCGCGGCAGACCTCCGGGATCAGAGCCTGCTCTTGTCTACGACAATGCTGCGCGTCCTTGCTGGCGTCTACCACGACCTCAAGATCGGCGGGGTTGAAGACAACACGCACGT
>JAJZSX010000441.1 GCA_021849435.1 Actinomycetes bacterium
GACGGTGTCTACGACATCAACGTTGGTCTGGTCGAGCCACAGGGCGCCACGATGCTCGCCTGGCGCGAGAAGGCCGCATCCCTGCAGGTGCTCTACGACGGCCGGTCGTCCGGGGTGGTGGCCATCGAGTCGTCGGTCACGCAGTGGTAGGTGGCTCGCTCGTCAGCCTTGGGTAGCGGCGCAGCGACCCCAGCCGGCCCATCTTGCCGGCGTTGAACGGGTAGGTCGCGAGCCGCAGGAGGCGTCGGTCGCCGCGCGAATTGCCGTAGGCGTAGACGATGGGTTCTTCAGCGTATTGGCGTTGCTCGATCCAATCGTTGAACCGACGCATCTTCTCGGCTCCTCGACAGTTACGCCCGAGGTAGCCGCCGGTCAGACGGCCGAGTGGATCGGCTGCGAGTCGCGTGCCCAGCGCGCCGTGCGCGCCCAACTGTTCGGCCACGACGCTGACGTACATCTGGGGCGATGCCGAGACGATCACCACGTCGTGCCCGGCCTCGAGGTGCCACCGGAGCCGAGCCAGCGCCTTGGGCCGAAGCCGTCCGCCGAGGTGCTCGAGGATGAAGGCTCGCGAGTGCTCGGTGACGTCCGTCTCCGTCCGGCCAGCGAGAAGCGACATAAACAGGCGCTCTTTCGCGTTGTCTGCTGCGCGTCCACTGCGTATCGCACCCACCGTGAGTGGAACGGCCAGGCGCAGCGCCGCGAGGTAGGTGCGCCTCGCCCCGGCGATCCAGCGCAACCAGCGAAAGACGCTGCCACCTTCGGTGAGGGTACCGTCGAGGTCGAAGGCGGCGACTACGGGTTTGGGGTTCTCGTCGGAGTTTGGCACCCAGTTAGTTTCCCAGGCTTTAGGACCCTCCGTGATCACCGTGTCGAAACGGAGAGATTCGTGTCGCGAGGCGACGCCGGTGATGGAGGAGTCGAGGTCCACGTCGCTCGCGCACAAGTCCAATGGCACCACGATGCGGGCGTTCACGGTGGCATCGTCGCGGACTGAGAAACTCCAAGGTGCCCGCTGACAGGGCCGGTTACTCGGTTCCGGCCTGACCGGCCGAGCAAACCATCCCGGTAGGCTGGCCGCGCAGTCGACCGACTGATGTAGTGATGAAGGAGCGAACATGACGATTCGTCTCGGTGACGTGGCACCCGATTTCTCGGCTGACACCACGGAAGGTCCAATCAATTTCCATGAGTGGCTCGGGGACAGTTGGGGGATCCTCTTCTCGCACCCCAAGGACTTCACCCCGGTGTGCACGACGGAGTTGGGCGCCTTCGCCGCCCGCAAGAGCGAGTTTGACAGCCGAAACACCAAGATCATCGGCGTCTCGGTCGACGACGTGGCGTCCCACCAGCAATGGAAGGGTGACATCGCCGAGACGCAAGGGACGGCCCTCAACTTCCCGATCATCGGTGACGAGGAACGCAAGGTCTCCACGCTGTACGACATGATCCACCCCAACGCGAACGACACTCTGACGGTGCGCAGCGTCTTCATCATCGGTCCGGACAAGAAGGTCAAACTGACCCTGACGTATCCCGCGTCCACCGGCCGCAACATCGACGAGATCATTCGCGTCCTCGACTCATTGCAGCTCGTCTCGGACTACGCCGTGGCTACGCCGGCGAACTGGCAAAACGGTGATGACGTCATCATCGCGAATTCGATCTCCGACGATGAGGCCAAGACGAAATTCCCGAAGGGGTTCCGCAAGCTGAAGGATTACCTGCGTCTCACGCCGCAGCCCAACAAGTAGGTAACCGCCGTTCGGCGGTGCAGTGCCCCACGATCAAGAGAAAATGAGAAACACGATGACGTCTACATTCACGTACGCCGGTCAGACGGTGAAACGGCTCGGCTTCGGCGCGATGCGCATCACGGGGCCCGGTATCTGGGGGCCGCCGCGCGACCACGCGGAGGCCATCGCGGTGCTTCGTCGCGCCGTCGAGTTGGGCGTTGACTTCATCGACACGGCCGACTCCTACGGTCCTGCTGTCTCCGAGGAGTTGATCGCCGAGGCGCTGCACCCCTACGGCCATGTTCGAGTCGCCACTAAGGCGGGGTTGCTTCGCACCGGTCCCGACCAGTGGACGCCGTGCGGGCGACCGGCCTATCTACGTCAGCAGTGCGAGTTGTCACTTCGTCGATTGGGCCAGGATTCACTCGACCTCTTCCAGCTGCACCGCATCGACGCCACGGTCCCCGCCGACGAACAGTTCGGACTACTCGGCGAACTGCTCGCCGAAGGCAAGGTTCGCGCGGTCGGGCTCTCCGAGGTACGCGTTGAAGACATCGAAGCCGCCCGGGCGGTGGTGCCAATCTCGACCGTTCAGAACCTCTACAACGTGTCGGGTCGTGACAGTGAACCGGTTCTCGAGTACTGCGAGAAGAACGGGATCGGGTTCATTCCGTGGTTCCCCGTCGCGGCGGGTCAACTGGCGCGCCCGGGCGGGGAATTGGATCAGCTGGCCGCACGAGCTGGGTGCACCGTTGCCCAGTTGTCGATCGCGTGGTTGCTCGCGCGGTCCGAGGTCATGATCCCGATTCCGGGTACGTCGTCAGTCGCGCACCTCGAGGAGAACTGCGCGGCGGCCGAGATCAACGTGGACTCCGAGATCCTGGCCGAACTGGACCGACTTTCCTCCGTCGAGTCAGTCGGCGAGTAGCGACTCGCGCAGTGCTCGTTTGAGCACCTTGCCCTGGGGGTTACGCGGGAGCGGTTCGCCACGAAAGTAGTACCGGGTCGGTACTTCGAAGTGGGCGAGTCGGTGACTCACGTGCCGACTGAGCTCTTCGGCGCGTAGGACGCGTCCTGGTCGCACGACGATGACGGCGGCGACCTCTTCGCCGAAGACAGGGTGGGGAACCCCGATCACGGCGCAGTCGGCGACGTCGGGGTGCTCGAAGAGTGCGGCCTCAACCGCAACGGATGACACGTTCTCGCCGCCTCGGATGATCATGTCCTTGGCGCGGTCGACGATGTAGATGAACCCATCATCGTCGATCCGGCCGATATCGCCGGTGTGCAGCCAACCGTGGCTGAAGGAGTGCTTCGTCTCCTCGGGTTTGTTCCAGTAGCCCCGCACCACGTTGGGTCCCTTGATCC
>JAJZSX010000442.1 GCA_021849435.1 Actinomycetes bacterium
GATGGGTCGCGCGGGCAGTACCATGTTCACCACGCGGGCGTAGTTCAGCGGCAGAACATCAGCTTCCCAAGCTGAGAACGCGAGTTCGATTCTCGTCGCCCGCTCCATTGTCGTACCTGATCACAATTCTTATTTACTGATGGCGGCTTCGGTCGCGACGTTAATTCCGGGCGAACGTGACCAGGGCTTTCAGTATCGATCGTGCCCGCGAAATGCCCAACTACGATACCTCACTGACGAATTCTTCTCGTGCACGAGGTATCCGTCACGGTGACACCACATTCTTGCCCAACTGCGACACTCTTTACTGCATTTTCATCAATCACCGATATCAGCTTTCACGGCTTATATCCGTGGTTGGTCCGGAGGGCATCGGCGCCCGACTCGATTGCACTGGTGAGGTGCGTAGCCCTCATGAGTTTCGTTGATCTCGTTCTATTTCAGACAACAGCCGAGTTCGTAGAACATGACATGAATGAATTCGAGCCGGCGGAAGCGACGAACCGCGTCATCGACAAGTACTTTCCCAAGTGCCTGACTGCCATTCTCGCTAGCGGGGTTCTCTCGGAAGCGCGAACGCCAACGTACGATCTCGACGTCGTGGTCGTCCTCGACGGGCCACTGGTTCCCTATCGCCGGGCGATAAAGGCACATGGCTGAGTCGTCGAACTCTTCGTCCACACGCGCGAGTCACTTCGTCACTTCCTCACATTTGATGTGAAGGACCAGAGAACGCTGTCACGAATGAGTGTGGGCACAATTCTGATGTCAGAAGCCGACGCCCCCTCCACTCGGTGCGGTCGTAGTGGATGAAGGCGTGGTGGTCGACGGCAGAGGTTTCGTAGTCGTCGTCGGGGTCGGGATCGTTGTTGAAGTAGGGGGCTTCGTGGTCGTTGTCGAAGGCTGGCTCGTCGTCGACTGAACCGTGCCAGCGGGCTTGACCGTCACCACGTCGGACCACTTGCCCCAGGTGTCGGTGACATTGCCCTTGACCTGTCCGAGGGCGGTGTCACGGAAGTACCAGTAGAGCGCCTGGCGGTTGTAGGTGACTTGCAACCTGTCGCCGGGGCGTTTGACGGTGCCGAGCTTGGACGCGGTGACCCCCTTGCCGGCGGTCGCTTTCGTGACGCCCTTGGGCAGCAGGACTTCGGGCCAGAACTTCTGACAGGTGGCGGTGCAGGCGATGTGGCTGGGCTTCAAGGTGTAGAGCGTCCGGCCGTTCACGAGGATCGTGCCGAATTTCGCGGACTTCCACGTCGAGATCACCACCCTCTTCACCGCGTGGCTCGTGGCCGCGCCCGACAGACCACAGCCACTCAAGATCAGCGCGAGACCACTGACGGCAAGGCCGAGGGCCGCGACTCTTCCCACCGACACCCGCGGCCTACGACGTTGGACTGATCTCGACGTGCGCAGTGTGTTCATGGTTAGCTCCCTCGGTCGATGCAAGGAATACGGCCCAAGGGCGAATTTGGATCAACTCGGTGGTTTGGAACCTCAAAGACCGAGACCGGCCTGGAGGCGACCACCTGATTCGTGCCCCGCCGCAACGAAAACTGCTGACGGGACGCGCCGAGCGCGCGGGCCATTACTCAGGCGTGAAATGTGGCACTCGCGATAACCGTACCGTTCGCGTCCACCAATTGAGCTGTTCGAACTTGATCGCCAGGTGTCTGGATTTGAGCTACCCAGGCGCCGTAGCCGCGAGTGAGCGTGAAACGACCGACCGTCTCAGCCCGTCCACTCTTGAGCGTGACTCGGCACCACGCAACGCCCGACCGATTCCCATCGTCCACGGTCATGTAGATCCAAGAGGGTTGTCCCGTTGAGACGAAGACCTGGCCGAGGACCTTGCCATCGGACGTTAGACGCGCCATCGCTGGCCGCGACGTTGCGTACTGTTCCGGACCGGTACCGACATGCATCGCGGCGCCAACCCCGAATCCCGCGACCACGAGCAGTAGGGCAGCCGCCGCGAGCCACACGACGCGGTGGCGTCGCCGGCGCAACGGGACCGCGTTGTCTGCGCGTAGCCTTTCCACGAGACGCGTCTCGAACCCCAATGGCGGCTCCACTTCGGGCGCGAGCCACAGCATCGCGTCGGTAACCGCTGCCAGGGATTCCAACTCGGTGAGGCAGCGCGGACAGGAGTCGAGGTGCTCGACGACACGAGCCCGGTCGCGCCCGGAGATCGTTCCGAGTGCGAATTCAAGAAGGCCTTCGCTGATCGCTTCGCAGTTCACTGAGTTCTCGAGGTAATCACTCATGACGTCTCCGTCACGATGACCGCGTCGCGAAGCTTGGCAATACCCAGACGAACCCGACTCTTCGCAGTCCCCAAGGGGATCGCTTCCTCTCGGGCGACCTCGGCGATTGTTCTTCCGTACATGGTGGCAAGTACGACCGCCCGGCGTTGCTCCAAGGGCAGGGTCGCTAGTGCAGCGCGAGCGCGTGCGACGACGTCGGACATCACGGCGGCGTCATCGGGAGAGCGGTCGTTACTCATCAGGTTCATGAATACCCGATCCTCAGGCGCCGTGGGAACGGCCCGACGGACCCGCAGGGCGTCGATCGCAAGATTTCGGGTGATGGTGAGGGTCCACGAGGTAACTGATCCGCGACGCGCGTCGAACACCGCCGCGTGTCGCATGATACGCATGAACGCTTCTTGTGCCACGTCCTCCGCCAAGCCCGGATCGCCGACGATGCCGAGCGCCAAACCGAACAGCCGCCGCTGATAACGGCGGACGAAAATGAGCACCGCGTGATCGTCACCAACGGCGATGCCGGACAGCAGCACTTCATCGGAAATCTCGTCGTCAGAACCGGTCCGGCCTTTCATCAACAGATAGTACGGCCCACACTCCAAAAAGGATCAGTCCATGAACAGAGTTGCCCTAAGGGCGCTTGTGATGTCGTTCACGTACTTCCGTCAGAGATGCAGTGATCGCCGTAGTGCAGTGGGCCGTATCCCCAATGTCGACCGAGGGAGCTAACCATGAACACACTGCGCACGTCGAGATCAGTCCAACGTCGTAGGCCGCGGGTGTCGGTGGGAAGAGTCGCGGCCCTCGGCCTTGCCGTCAGTGGTCTCGCG
>JAJZSX010000443.1 GCA_021849435.1 Actinomycetes bacterium
GGTAGCCCCCGCGTTCCTCGACCAGTGGCGCGTCGCGCGCATGGACTTCGTGCGCATCGAGACCTCGGAGTACCAGCGCGCACGAGACGAGCAGCGCAATGGGTAAGCCCACCGGGTTCCTCGAATTCCCCCGGCGCGGCCCGGCCTACCGGCCCGTCGCGGTTCGCCTGCGCGACTGGCGCGAGGTCTACGAGGCCCAGAGCGACGACGAGGTCGCGGTGCAGGCCTCGCGGTGCATGGACTGCGGCATCCCGTTCTGCACGCAGGGCTGCCCCCTCGGTAACCGGATACCCGTCTTCAACGACGCGGTCTATCGCCAGCGCTGGGACCTTGCGGCCGCCCAGCTCTTCGCGACCAACAACTTCCCCGAGTTCACCGGCCGGCTCTGTCCCGCCCCGTGCGAGTCGGCCTGCGTGCTCGCCGTCGGGGACGAGGCGGTGACGATCGAGCGCGTCGAGTACGAGGTCGCCGAGCACGCCTACGCCCTCGGCCTGCCCGTGCAGCGGGTCCCCAGCCACGAAAGCGGGCGCCGCGTCGCCGTCGTCGGGTCGGGACCGGCGGGTCTGGCCGCGGCGGCCCAGCTGCGCGGTGCCGGCCACGCGGTGACGGTCTATGAGCGTGCCGACGCCATCGGCGGGCTGCTTCGATACGGCATCCCCGCCTTCAAGCTCGAGAAGTCGGTGCTCGACCGGCGGATCGCCGCCATGGTCGACGCGGGCGTGACCTTTGTCACCTCGAGCCCGATCGGGCCCGAGGGCACTGCGCTCGCGTCGCTCCAGGACCGCTACGACGCGGTCCTACTCGCCGTCGGCTCGACGATTCCGCGGCTGATCCCCGTGCCCGGCGCCGACCTCGACGGGATCATGCCCGCGATGACCTACCTCGAGGCGGCCAACCGCGCCGTCGCGACCGGCACGCCGAGCCCGATCGACGCCGGGGACCGACACGTACTGATCCTCGGTGGCGGCGACACCGGCGCCGACTGCCTCGGCACCGCGCACCGACAGGGGGCGCGCTCGGTGACCCAGATCGAGATCCTCGAGCGGCCACCGGATCGGCGACCGGCCGATCAGCCCTGGCCCACGATGCCGAGGCTCTTCAAGGTCACCTCGGCCCACGACGAGGGCGGCGAGCGGGTCTTTGCGACCGAGACGATCGAGTTCCACGGCGATGGGCGCGTCGCTGAAGCAGTCCTTCGCCACCTCGACACCGGCGAGACCGAAACCGTCGCGGCGGACCTGGTGCTGATCGCCGCGGGCTTCACGGGACCCGAGCTGGCGAGCCTGGGACTCGACGATCCGTCGGTGAGGACTGCTCGGGCGACCTTGCTCGTCGATGACGCCTGGCGCACGCCGGTCGGAGGTGCGGCGCCGGTCTTCGCCTGCGGCGACGCCGTTCGCGGCCAGAGTCTCATCGTCTGGGCGATTGCCGAAGGGCGTAGCGCCGCCTCGGCCATCGACGGCCACTTGATGGGCGAGACCTCGCTGCCTCGTTCCGTGGCGCCGTATCGAACCTCCTGGTAACGCGACACGTTCGAACTTTGTAGCATCGACCCTAGGGGGAACGGAGGCGCTATGCAGAGCACGATGCAGGAAGGGCCACTGCTGATCAGTGGCATCATCCGACACGGTGAGTGGGTCTACGCCAACAAGTCGGTCTTCACGGTGGGCCCCGGCGGCGTGGCCGAGGCGTCCTTCGCGACGATCGCCAAGCGGGCCGAGCAGCTCGCGTCGGCGCTGCGGCGCCTGGGCATCGGCGACGGCGACCGCGTGGCGACGTTCATGTGGAACAACCAGGCGCACATGGAGGCCTACTTCGCCGTTCCGGCGATGGGCGCCGTGCTGCACACCTTGAACATTCGACTCTTCCCCGAGCAGCTCGCCTTCGTCATCAACCACGCCGAGGACCAGGTCATCATCATCGACCACACCCTTGTCCCGCTGCTCGCCAAGGTGCGCGACCAGATCCCGACGGTCAAGCACATCATCGTCAACGGGCCCGACGAGAGCGAGATTCTCGGTGAGACGATCGACTACGACGAGTTCGTCAACGCCGAGTCGACGGGCTTTGTGTGGCCGGACCTCGACGAGCGGGCCGCGGCGATCATGTGCTACACCTCGGGCACGACCGGCAACCCCAAGGGCGTCGTCTACTCGCACCGATCGATCTGGCTGCATTCGCTGGCCTCGACCACCGCGAACTCGATAGCGCTCTCGGAGAAGGACCGATGCCTGCTCATCGTGCCGATGTTCCACGTCAACGCCTGGGGCGCGGTCTACACCGCGTTCTTCGCCGGCACCGAGCTGATCATGCCCCAGATGTTCCTCCAGGGCGAGCCCATCGTGAAGATGATCCGCGAGCTGCGCCCGACGATCTCGCTCGGCGTGCCGACCGTCTGGAACGACGTGCTTCGCGCGGCCGAGAACGATGCCGACGCCGACTTCTCCTCGATGCGCGGCATCCTCGCGGGCGGCTCGGCCGTGCCGCGGTCCATGATCGAGACCTTCCGCGACCGCTACGGGCGCAACATGGTCCAGGGGTGGGGGATGACCGAGACGAGCCCGCTCGCCGCGGTCTCGATCCCGCCGGCCGGCACGCCGCCCGAGAAGGAGATCGACTATCGCGCGAAGGCCGGTCGCGTCGTCGCGGGCGTCGAGATGCGCATCACCGACGACGACGGCTCGGTGCTGCCCAACGACGGCCAGACGGTCGGCGAGTTCGAGATCCGCGGTCCCTGGATCACCGGTTCCTACTACGGCGTCGATGCGCCCGAGCGCTTCCACGACGGTTGGCTGCGCACCGGCGACATCGGGACCCTCGACCACGAGGGCTTCATGGTGATCAGCGACCGCACGAAGGACGTCATCAAGTCCGGTGGTGAGTGGATCAGCTCGGTCGAGCTAGAGGGCACCGTGATGGCCCACCCGGCGGTCTTCGAGGCGGCGGTGATCGCCGTGCCCGACGACAAGTGGCAAGAGCGCCCCCTGTGCTGTGTGGTGCTGCGTCCCGACGCAACGGCGACCGCGGCCGAGCTGCGCGAGTTCCTCGCCAGTCGCGTCGCGAAGTGGTGGCTGCCCGAACACTGGACCTTCATCG
>JAJZSX010000444.1 GCA_021849435.1 Actinomycetes bacterium
GCCCAGGATCTCGTACAGGTCGGGACTAGGCACGGTCGTCTCCATCGAAGTGTTGGGTGAGTTGGGCCGAGACGGCCCGCGCGGCGGCCATCGCCTCGCTGTACTTCATGCGCGTTGGTCCGAGCAGCCCCACGGCGCCCGAAGGGTGACCGTCGATGGTGACCGGCGCCACGATGACCGCGCACGATACCAACGGCTCGAAACCGTGTTCTGTCCCGATCGCCACCGAGAGTCCTTGGTCGAGGATGTCCTGGACGAGCGAGACCACCAACAGTTCTTGTTCGAGGATCGCCAAGACCTGGCGCACGGTCTCCACACCGTCAAAAGCCTCGGCCATCTTGGACGAGCCTCCGATGAAGACCTGCTCACCGTCGAGCGTCGGGGTCTGGGCGTGCAAGGTCGCCACCGCCTCACGCACCAAGGTCGCGACGTGATCGTTTCGAGACGGAACCTGGACGCGCGCGTCGAGCACCGTACCGATCAACAGTGCGTTCAACTGCCGAGACGCCTCGGCGACCTCGACGTGGCTCACGTCAAACGAGGAGAGGAGGCTGTGCTTCGTCACCGAGCCGTCCGCGAAGACCGTGACGAGGAGTTGGTGTCGCGCGTCGAGACTCACCAACTGGGTCGAGAGAATCGCACTCTGCGCGTGCCCGGTGCCTACGACCACGGACGTGTAGCTGGTCAGCTGGCTGAGCAGCGTCGAGGTCTGGGCGAGGACGTCTTCGACCTCGCCGCGCACGTTGGCGAAGAAGTCCTTTATCTGCTGTTGCTGGGCTTCGCCCACAACACCCGCCTTGAGGTGGTCAACGAAGTAGCGATAGCCCTTGTCGGTGGGCACCCGACCGGCGGAGGTGTGGGGCTGGGCGAGATAGCCCTCTCGTTCCAGAGTGACCATCTCGGAGCGGACGGTGGCCGAGGACACCGCCAAGTGGCTCGTGGCCGCCACCGCCGACGAGCCCACCGGCTGTGCGGTGTCGATGTGTTCACGCACCACCGCCTCGAGAATCGTTGCCTTACGCGCGTCGAGGTCGTCGGCGGAACTGGATTGCCGGATCGATCGTCGGGCCACTGCTCCTCCTTGTTAGCACTCAATTCTACCGAGTGCTAACACGTCGGCGACGGTCGTTAGTCCTCGAGCTTGAGCGCCGCGACGAAGGCTTCCTGGGGCACTTCGACGCGTCCGAGGTTCTTCATGCGTTTCTTACCCTCCTTCTGCTTCTCGAGGAGTTTGCGCTTACGAGTTATGTCACCGCCGTAACACTTAGCGAGGACGTCCTTGCGTCTGGCCTTGACGGTCTCGCGAGCGATGACCCGGCCGCCGATGGCGGCCTGGATCGGCACGTCGAACATCTGGCGGGGAATGAGCTCGCGCAATCGCTCGGCCATGCGGCGCCCGTAGTAATCGGCGTTCGACTTGTGCACGATCGTGGAGAACGCGTCGACCGGTTCGTGGTTGATCAGCAGGTCGACGCGAACCAGCGACGACGTCACGTACCCACTGACCTCGTAGTCGAGGCTCGCGTAGCCCTTGGTACGACTCTTGAGCGCGTCGAAGAAGTCGATGACCACCTCGGCGAGGGGGATCGAGTAGCGCAACTCCACCCGCTCGGTCGACAGATAGTCCATCTTCTTCATCTCGGCCCGCCGCGACTGGCACAGGTCCATCACGGTGCCGAGATACTCCGACGGCGTGAGGATGGAGATGTCGAGCATCGGCTCGTCGATGTGGTCGAGCCGACTCGGTTCAGGCAGGTCGGTCGGGTTGTCGACGTCGATCTCGGTGCCGTCGGTGAGAAAGGCCCGGTAGACGACTGACGGCGCGGTGGCGATCAGGGCGAGGTTGAACTCACGCTCGAGTCGTTCACGCACGATCTCCATGTGCAAGAGGCCGAGGAAACCGCAGCGGAACCCGAAGCCCAGGGCGTGACTCGATTCGGGCTCGAAGGTGATCGAGGCGTCGTTCAACTTCAACTTCTCGAGTGAGTCGCGCAGGTCCGGCAGGTCGTCACCGTCGATCGGGTAGATCCCGCAGAAGACCATTGGCTTGGGGTCTCGATACCCGTCGAGCGCGGTGACCGCCGGTCGTGCGGCCTCGGTGACCGTCTCACCCGAGCGGGCGCCGGCCACGTCCTTGATGCCCGCGACGAGGTAGCCCACCTCACCGGGCCCGAGCTGTGCGACCGGCACCATGTCGGGGGTTCGGATTCCGATCTCTTCGATCTCGTGATTCGCCGCCGCCTGCATCATGCGCACCTTCACGTGGTCGTGCAGGGTGCCGTCGACGATCCGGATCGAACTGATGACGCCGCGGTATTGGTCGTAGTACGAGTCAAAGACCAACGCGCGCAGCGGCGCGTCCTGGTCGCCCGTCGGGGCGGGAATACGTTCAATGACCGCGCGCAACAACGCCGCCACCCCCTCGCCAGTCTTGGCCGAGATGGAGAGCACCTCGTCTCCGGGCAGGCCGAGCACGCTTTCGAGCTCGGCCTTACAGCGCTCGGGGTCGGCGGCGGGTAGGTCGATCTTGTTCAGCACCGCAACGATCTCGAGGTTGTGCTCAATCGCCTGGTAACAGTTGGCCAAGGTCTGCGCCTGGATCCCCTGGCTCGCGTCCACGAGCAGGATCGCGCCCTCGCACGCCGCGAGGGACCGAGAGACCTCGTAGCCGAAGTCCACGTGGCCGGGGGTGTCAATCAGTTGGAGGATGTGGTCCTCGAAGTGCACCCGCACGTTTTGGGCCTTGATGGTGATACCGCGCTCTCGTTCGATGTCCATCGAGTCCAGGTACTGCGCCCGCATCAGGCGAGGGTCCACCGCGCCGGTGATCTCCAAGATACGGTCCGAAAGCGTCGATTTGCCGTGGTCGACGTGCGAGATGATGGAGAAGTTCCTAATTCGTGAGAAATCAAGGGGTACGGTCGGGGAACTCACGGTGCAGCAAGGCTACCCGGCGCCGGGACGGCCGAGCGCGGCCGCCGACGATTCTGCTAACCTTGTTCAGCCCGCCGGACCTACGGCACCGCTATCGAACGAGGTTGTTTTCGTGGCCAACATCAAGAGCCAGATCAAGCGCAACAAGCAGAACGAGGTC
>JAJZSX010000445.1 GCA_021849435.1 Actinomycetes bacterium
CCGATCTAACGTCGAGTGGCTCGCAACGTCGGGTCTCACGATCGACGACGGTGTCGTCGTGGACCAACACTTTCTCGCGACCGAACGAGTTGCGGCGGTGGGCGACGTGGCACGATTCTCCTGGGACGGTCCCCTCGGTGAGCGGCTGGTGCGCATGGAGCACTGGGAGGTGGCGGCGGGCCACGCGCTCGCGCTCGCGCGCTACTGGGTCCACGGTGAGTCACCCGGTCCGATCGTGCCGTACTTCTGGTCCGACCAGTACGGGCGCAAGATCCAGATGGTGGGCCATCCCTCGCCGATCGACGACGTGACGCGCGTCGCCGAGCGCGACGACGGCGCCAAGTGGCTCGCTCTCTACAGCCACGACGGCGTGGTTACGGGGGTTGTGGGACTCAACATGCCACGCCAACTCACGTTCTCGCGTCGTCTGCTTGAGTCGACGACAGCACTCGAGGCCGCGCTTTCGAGCACTCCCTGGGAGGCCTAGAAACGGATTTCGCTGAGGGCTGGGATCGTGCCGGCGGCGCGATCGACGGCGTTGGCCCAGTCGGCCCGGCGCGCGGCGCGGACGCCGTCACTCGCGGTGGGCTCGATCACGCGGGTTGGGTGCCACATGTTCTCGACCTCCTCGACACGCAGATGGCCCGCGCCGACCAAGGCCATGAGTCCGGCGCCACGAGTGGTCGCCTCGCGCTCGGGTGAGACCGCGATGGGAAGTCCGGTCGCGTCGGCGAGCAGCGTGAGGAACGTCCGGTTGGCGGTCATACCACCGTCAACACGCACTTCTTCGAGCTGGTTTCCGGTTTCGACGAGCGCTGCCTCGACGAGGTCGGCACCACGCTGAGCGACGCCCTCGAGCACGGCGCGCATCATCTGAGCGCGGCCCGAACCGCGCGTCAAGCCAAAGAAGGCGCCGCGCGCGCCAAAGTCCCAGCGTGGCGTTCCCAGCCCTGAGAGAGCCGGAACGAAGGTCACACCACCGCTCGAGGTCACGCTGGCTGCAAGAAGGTCGCTCGCCGCGGCACTTTCGACAATGCCGAGGTCTTCGACTGCCCAGTCCACCGCTGCGCCGGCCGAGAGGACGATGCCCTCGACGCCCCAGATCACCGACGTGGCATCCGAGCGCACCACGACCGGAAAGCAGCCCGAGTCGTAGCGCGTCATGGCACTCGGTCCGCTCGGTCCGCGCGGCATGTTCAGCATCGCGCCGGTGCCGAAAGTGATCTTGGCGCCGTGAGTGACGCAGCACTGGCCAAACAGCGAGGCCGGCTGGTCACCGATCAGGGCGCTGATCGTCAAATCACCGGCGAGGGCGTGCGCCGTGGCGACGGGTCCGATCGTCGGCACGATGCGCGGCAGAACGACGGGATCGATGCCGAGAGCCGTCAGGGTGGGCTCGTGCCAGGTCGTGACGTCGATGTCGACCAGGCCGGTGATCGCGGCGTTCGAGTGGTCGGTGACGTGTTCCTCACCGCGGGTGAGGAGCCAGGCGATCCAGGTCTCGATCGTGGCGAAGCGCACCTCGCGTGCGGGCCCCTGGGCGTGTTCGATCAGCCAACGAAGCTTGGTCGCTGACTGGTTTGGCGCGAGGCGCAGCCCCTGCTCCTGGAGGGCAAGGCAGTCAAAGACCGTTCGCAGGTCCTGCCATCCCAGGGTGGGACCGACCGCGCGGCCAGTCGCGGGATCGAAGACGACGGTGGTCGCCCGCTGATTGGTGATGCCCACGACGTCGGCCCCCCCGGCTTCGGCGAGGGTCCTTGCGGCGAGCTCGAGCACCACGCGGCCGATCTCGTCGGCGTCAAGCTCGACTTCACCCGGCTGGGGCGTCGTGATCGTCAGGCGCTGTTGGAAGAGAGACGAGACGACGCCGGTTTCGTCGACGATCGCCGTCCTCACCGATGAGGTGCCGACGTCGATGGCGAGCGCCCTTACCACGGGTCATCGCCTAGAGCCAGTACGCCGGGGTTCAGGATGCCGAGCGGGTCGAGTTCGCTCTTGATGGCTTCGAGGATCGAGTAGGACGCGCCCAGGGCCTCGCGCACGAAGCGCGCCCGGTTGCGCCCGATCCCGTGGTGGTGGCTCATCGCCCCGCAGGCCATCGCGAGCGGCATCACCCGGTCCCACGCCGCGCGGTAGTAGGCGAGAGGATCATCGCTGACGCCGGCGAAGGTGAAGTACAGGCACGCGCCGTCGCCGTAGGCGTGGGACTGGTGCACCGAGGCCATCACGGTCCCGGTGAGGGCGCGAAGACTTTCGAGGATCGCCTCGCACAGCGACGTCAACTCGCTCCACGGCGCCGACACTTCGATGGTGTCGACGACCACGCCGCGACCCCAGAGCTCGGCGAGGGAGCTGACGTCGTTGCGGTGGGCGAGCCAGCGATCCACCAGGGCGGCGTCGAGGGGGGCGAATGACGACGCCTCCGCGTCGACGATGGACATTATGGCCCGTGTCAGAGTCTCGTCCCCCTCGTCGAGAACGAGTAGGACCGGGTGCGAGAGGTCAAAGAGGCGTGCTGCTTCGAGCTCGTCGTAGAGGCGTAGTACCGCCGGCGAAGCACCGCGGCGCAGGATCCGCCGACAGACCGCGAGCCCATCGAGGAAGGTCGCGACGCGGTATGCGCGTCTCTCCTCGTACGACGGGCGCTCACGTGCGAGTAGCGTCGCGCGTGTGATGATGCCGAGGGTGCCCTCGCTACCGACGAAGAGCTGTGCGAGATCGGGACCTAGGGACGCGCGCGGACTCCTGGCGCCGACCGACATGGACCGGCCGTTGGCCAGGGTGACGCGAAGCCCTCGTACGAGGTCGGCGGCGGTGCCGTAGCGATTCGAGTACTGGCCGGCGCCACGACTGGCGAGCCAGCCGCCGACCGTGGAGAACTCGTAGGACTGAGGAAAGTGCCCGACGGTTAGACCAAGAGGGGCGAGCGCGGCCGCGAGGTCGGGCCCGAAGACGCCCGCGCCCACGTCGACCAGTCCCGAAGTTGAGTCGATCGGTCCGATCGTGTCGAGTCCCGTCAGGTCGAGTGCGATGGCGCCAGGGCTCGGCTGGGCTCCGCCGACGACACTGGACCGACCACCTTGGGCGGT
>JAJZSX010000446.1 GCA_021849435.1 Actinomycetes bacterium
GTCGGCGGGGGCGTGCGCACTGTCGAGGACGCGTCGCGGATCATCGAGTCCGGGGCCGACCGCGTGTCGCTGAACTCGGCCGCGGTCGCCTCGCCCGAGCTGATCCAGGCCATCGCCGATCGCTTCGGCTCCCAGGCGGTGGTGGTCGCGATCGACAGCGGCGCCGGGCTCGTGCACACCCACGGCGGGCGCACGCCGACCGCCCGGCGCACCGTCGAGTGGGCCCGCGAGGCGGCCGCCCGTGGCGCGGGGGAGATCCTGCTCACGTCGATCGACCACGACGGCCGGCGCGGGGGCTTCGACCTCGAGCTGACCGCGGCGGTGCGCGCGGCCGTCGCAGTGCCGGTGATCGCCTCGGGTGGCGCCGGCAGCGCCCAGCACGTCGCCGACGCGCTGGCGGTGACCGACGCGGCGCTCGTCGCCTCGATCGTCCACGAGGACCCCGCCGGGCTGCCCGGCCTGCGACGAGCCATCGAATCGTGTGGCGTGCACCTGCGCCCCTGGAAGGAGTGACGTGAGCGAACTACGCGCGGCCATCGTGCAGGACGACGACACGGGTCGGGTCCTGATGCTCGGCTGGATGGACGATGAGGCATTCGCCCTGACCAAGTCGACGGGTCTGGTCCACTTCTTCTCGCGCTCGCGACAGCGACTCTGGATGAAGGGCGAGACGTCGGGCAACACGCTGCGCGTCGTGGAGGTTCTGCCGGACTGCGACGACGACGCGGTGCTCGTGCGGGCCCGGCCCGACGGGCCGACCTGTCACGACGGTTCGACGTCGTGCTTCACGCCGTGGCTGTGGCGCACGATTCTTCGTCGTGAGGCGGCCGATGAGTCCGGTTCCTACGTCGCGGCGTCCCTGCGCGCCGGCGCGCCGTTCGCAGCGCGCAAGGTGGGCGAAGAGGCGGCCGAGGTGATGGTCGCGGCCCTGAGCGAATCCGACGAGCGCGTGGTCAGCGAGGCCGCGGATCTGTGGTTCCACCTGCTCTTGCTCCTGCGTAGCCGGGGGCTCGACCCCGCCAACGTCGAGGACGAACTGCGCCGCCGTCAGCGCTGAGGAAACGGGACGCCGCCCGGCGCCGCGCCTATCCGGCCGGGGTCCTGAGTAGTGTCGTGGTGAGAGATACCGGTTCGACCGGGTGACGGTCGACGCCCGACAGTGGGTGACGGTGCGCCGCGTGTCGATCGCGAAGGGGAGAGCATGCTCGCAATGGTGACGGGATCGACGGGTGTCGTCGTGCTCGTCGGCGCAGTCTTCCTGGCCTGTGCGGTGGAGATGGTCGAGGCACTGACCATCGTGCTGGCCGTCGGCCACACGCGCGGGTGGCGCTCGGCCTTCGAGGGAACCGCCGTCGCACTCGTCGTGCTCGCGGCGCTCGTGGCCCTGTTCGGTCCAACCCTCGTGCGCGTGCCCCTCGGCGTGCTGCGCCTCGTGGTCGGCGGGGTGCTGCTGATCTTTGGCATGCAGTGGCTGCGCAAGGCGATCCTGCGATCGAGCGGCCTGAAGGCCATGCACGACGAGGACGCAATCTACCGGGCCAAAGTGGCCGAGCTCGAGTCGGTTGGGGCCGCCCAGCGCGACCGGGTCGCCTTCGTCATGGCCTTCAAGGGCGTGTTCCTCGAGGGTCTCGAGGTCGTGATCACGGTCCTCACGCTCGGCACGTCGGCCCACCGGCTCGGCCTCGCCTCGACCGTGGCCGCGATCGCCGTCGTGCTCGTGGGGATCGTCGGCGTCGTCGTCGCCCGCCAGCTGTCCAGCGTCCCCGAGAACGCCATGAAGATGGGCGTCGGCGTGCTGCTCGTCAGCTACGGCACCTTCTGGACGGGCGAGGGTTTGCACGTGCGCTGGCCCGGCAACGACGTGATGCTCATAGGCTTCGTGGCGCTCTACCTGCTGGTGACCTGGACCCTCGTCGCCTACCTGCGCCGCGAACGGCGTCTGGGCGAGGTGGTGGCGTGACCGGCGAGCGGCGAGGTCCCCTGGCGTGGCGACTCGTGAAAGGCTTCGCGCTGTTCTGGTGGGACTTCCTCATCGGTGACACACCCGAGCTGTTCGTCGCCGCGCTCGTGACGATCGGCGTCGTGGCGGTGCTGCGCCACCTCTGGCACCTCGACGGCGTCGCCGCGCTCGCGCTGCCGGTGCTCGCGATCGTGGCCCTCGTGGTGTCGGTCCGTCGGGCGGTTCGAGGCGAACGTCGACGTTGAGTTAGAGGTAGTGCGGGGGCACCTCGTGCTGGGTGCGCCGCAGGACGCGAATCTCCTCCTTGAGCCGCGCGACCTCGGTCCGAAGCGCCGCGATCTGGCGCTCGAGCTCCTCGCGACTCGGTTCCTCTGACACGGAGTCACTCTGTCACACCGGGCACCGGTGTGAGGACGTCTCGGGCCGCTCGCCGGGTCACGGGTTCGTCGCCGATTCTCATCGAATTCACAGGCGATTCCAAGGGCATTCAGCAGTCGCGGGGTTACGGTTTGTTTTACCTGATGGTCGGTGATAGCCATCGACACGATGGGTGGATGGGGCGGCGAGAATCGTGAGCCGAGAGTACCTAACGTTGCCGGAACGATCGAGCAAGCCGCGTGAGTTCGGGCTCACCATGGCGATCGACAAAGGACTGCCGCTTCGCTACTTCACCGACGTCGTCTCGACGGCGAGCGACTATCTGGACTTCGTGAAGTTCGGGTGGGGCACGTCAGTGGTGGACCGCAACGTTCGCGACAAGATCATGACCCTGCGCAGCGAGGGCGTCGACTTCTACTTCGGCGGCACCCTGTTCGAGAAGTACGTCCTGCAGGATCGCTTCGACGAGTTTCGCACCATGTGCCGCTCCTACGGCTGCACCTTCGTCGAGGTCTCCAACGGCACCATCGAGCTCAGCGACGATGCCAAGGCCGAGTACGTCGCCGAGCTCGCCAAGGACTTCTCGGTGATCTCCGAGGTCGGCTCGAAGGATCAGGTGAAGTCCGAGAACATGGCGCCGCACAAGTGGATCGGCTACATCGGGGCGGACCTGGACGCCGGGGCGGTGCTGGTGACCCTCGAGACCCGCGAGAGCGGCCACGGTGGGATCTGCCGGCCCAACGGGGAGCTG
>JAJZSX010000447.1 GCA_021849435.1 Actinomycetes bacterium
TACCGCGACCTGCGTCTGACCATCGACGCCTTCCGCGCCGTGCTCGCCGAACCCGAGTTCGACCACCTGAGCGCGGGCGTCGTGCTCCAGGCGTACCTCCCCGATTCGCACGCCGCCTTCAACGAACTCGTCGACTGGGCGGTCGAGCGCTACGCGCGTACCGGCACCGCTATCAAGGTTCGCCTGGTGAAGGGGGCGAACCTCGCGGTCGAACACGTCGAGGCCGAGCTCCACGGTTGGCGGGCGGCGCCCTACGACACCAAGGGAGACGTCGACGCGAGTTACGCGCGGCTCATCGATGTCGCGCTGCGCCCGGCGAACGCGGCCGCGGTCCGCATCGGCGTGGCGAGCCACAACCTCTTCCACATCGCGTGGGCGATCGCGGTCGCGCGGGCGCGCGGGGTCGAGGACCAACTGGACGTTGAGATGCTCGAGGGCATGGCTCCCGCGGAGGCCGCCGTGCTCGCGGCCGCCGGCCATCGGGTGCTGCTCTACGCTCCGGTCACCAACGACGACGACTTCGCCGCTGCGGTCGCCTACCTCGTTCGTCGACTCGACGAGAACACGGCCCCCGAGAACTACCTTCGCGCGGCGTTCACGATCGCCCAGGACCCCGCGGTCTACGCGGACCAGCGTCGTCGCTTCCTCGCCTCGATCGCGGACCGCCACCAGCTCGACACGAGCCGTCGTCGTGGCGCCATCGTTGACCAATCGAACCGGTTCACCAACGTCGCCGACGGCGACCCAACGGACCGTATCTTCGTCGCTGCGGTGCGTCACGCGGCCAGCGAGCTCGCCGTGGCGCGCGACGGGATCGTCGGAGACGACGCCGTTGTTGTGGTCGGTGAGCCCGAGGACTTCGAGTACGGCGAGGATCCGAACACCGGTGAGTCGTGGTACCGCTACCGCGTGGCGAGTGTCGCGGGGGTCGACGCGGCCGTCGCGCGCGCCCGTGGCGCCCAGCCCGGCTGGAGCGCCCGTGGCGTCCTCGACCGGCGGCGGCTCTTCGAGGCCGCGGCAACGTTGCTCATCGACCGCCGGGCGGAACTGATCGCCGTGATGGGCCGTGACGGTGGCAAGACGGTCGCAGAGGCCGACCCCGAGGTGAGTGAGGGCGTCGACTACCTGCGTTACTACGCGGGTCACCCGGCCGACGAGTCCTCGAGTGCGCTCGGGGTCGTGCTCGTCGTGCCACCGTGGAACTTCCCCTTCGCCATTCCCCTCGGCGGGGTGGCGGCCGCCCTCGCCGCAAGCAATACCGTGATCCTCAAGCCCGCACCCGAGGCGGTCGCGACCGGTTGGGCGATCGTCAACGCGTTGTGGGACGCGGGTGTGCCCCGCGACGTCCTCCAGTTCGTCCCGACCCGTGACGACGAGGTCGGCCGTCACCTCGTGACCCACGACGGCGTTGACGCGGTCATCCTGACGGGCTCCTTCGATACGGCCGTGCTCTTCACGACGTGGCAGCCCTCGATCAACCTGCTCGCCGAGACGAGTGGCAAGAACGCGATGGTGATCACGAGCGCCGCTGACGTGGACGTCGCGGTGAAGGATTTGGTGCAGTCGGCTTTCGGCCACGCCGGCCAGAAGTGCAGCGCCGCGAGCCTCGCGATCATCGACCGCGCTACCGCTGACAACCCGCGGTTCTGGTCGCAGTTGACCGACGCCGTTACCACGCTGGTCGTCGGCGCGGCCGACGACCTCGCCACGTCCGTCGGTCCGGTCATCCACCCGCCGGTCGGGGCGCTCGAACGGGCCCTCGGTCTCGAGGCTGGGGAGCGATGGCTCGTCGAGCCCCGCCGCGTCGACGACGCCGGCCGCCTATGGCGCCCGGGGGTCAAGGTCGGTGTGACCCCGGGATCGTGGACGCATCAGAACGAGTGGTTCGGACCGGTTCTTGGGGTGATGACCGCCCCGGACCTCGCCACGGCGATCCAGTGGCAGAACGACATCCCCTACGGGCTCACCGGTGGTCTGCATTCGCTCGACCGCGCCGAGTGTGAGCAGTGGCTCGACGGCGTCGAAGTGGGCAACGCCTACCTGAACCGAGGCATCACCGGCGCGGTGGTCGGACGCCAGCCCTTCGGCGGGTGGCGGCGCAGCAGCGTCGGACCCACGGCGAAGGCGGGCGGGCCCAACTACGTGTCGTGCCTACGCCGCTGGCCCCAATTGACCGACCTCGACGCGGCGAACGCCTCGCTGCTCGCGTGGTTCGAGTCGTCGGGGTCCCGGGCGATCGACGAGAGTGGACTCGCAGCCGAGCGCAACCTGCACCGGTATCGTCGCGCCACGCGCCCCTTCATCGTGCGCGTGGACGAAGACGTCGATCCGGTGGTCGTGGCGTTCCTCTGGCGCGTCGTCGAGACCCTGGGGGTCACCGTGCGCTTCAGCGCTCCCGCGCCCGTCGCCGCAGTGCCCGGCGCGATCGTGGAGCGTGTCGAGGAACTCGTGGCGCGCGCGGACAGAATCGCCCGGGTGCGCTGGCTGAGCGGCGAACCGGCGCCGAGCGCACAGCTCGTCGCGCGCGGGGTCACCCTCGACCGACGGCCGCTGGCCCAGGACGGGGCTGTCGAAGGGCCACGCTGGCTGCTCGAACAGAGCGTCGCGATCACGAACCATCGCTACGGCACGATCGGGGCAGGTCCCGCGCCGCGCTGCCCCGGCCTCGGCGAGGTCGGGGAGCGCTGACGGGGGCTTTGGTAGTGTTGCGTGGTCATGTTCGTGACCCCGACGCCGGTTTGCGGGACTACGCACGTCGTGACCGGAACAAAAGGAGCAGGGCGTGAAGGTCCTCGTACTGGGTGGTGACGGATTCTGTGGTTGGCCGACCTCGCTGCACTTGTCAGACATCGGCCACGACGTCACAATCGTCGATAACCTGAGCCGTCGGGCGATCGACATCGAGCTGGAGGTGGAGTCGCTCACCCCGATCCGCCCCATCGGTGAGCGTATCGCGGTCTGGCACGAGCTCACGGGCAAGGAGATCGGCTTCGTGCGTCTCGACCTCGCCGAGGAGTACGACCGCTTCGAGGCGCTCTTGCGCGACCTCCAGCCCGACGCCATCGTGCATT
>JAJZSX010000448.1 GCA_021849435.1 Actinomycetes bacterium
CGGCTCACGCGACGTGAACCGCATGACCTCGTCGGTGAGGGCGATCGTCACGTCAAGGGCGGTCGGGTCCCGAAAGAGTCCAACGAATCGGCGCCGGGCCGCGCGGTCGCGCCGGTGACGGCGGCGCTCCGCTTCGGCGAGCATCGTCGTGACGACGTCACACGCACCCTCGGCCAGTTCATCGAGTGAAACGTCGGTACCCGCGGTCATCGCTACCTCCCGGCGGCCCCGTTGCCGCCCCCCAGTTCTACTGCACTGGTTCGCGGTCTCGGATTGCGACGCTCGCCGCGGGGCGTCGTAGACCCCTCAAGCGAACGGGCCGACGGCTCGTCGCGACGGCCACCAGAATCGCTCGCCGAGCGCGGCGGCGAGGGCGGGGACGAGCACGGTGCGCACGAGCAGCGTATCGAGCAGCACCCCGATGCCGACGATCACACCCACCTGGGTGAGCTCGATGAGCGGCAGGACGCTCAGCACCGCGAACACTGCGGCTAACAGCACGCCGGCCGACGTGATGACCCCGCCCGTGGAGGTGAGCGCCGTGAGCATGCCCTGGGTCGCGCCGCGCAGTTCGCGCTCCTGCTTGGCCCGAGACACCAAGAAGATGTTGTAGTCGACGCCGAGCGCCACGAGGAAGAGGAAGGCGTAGAAGGGCACGCCGGTGGCCAACGCCGGGTAGTGGTCGAGGTGCACGAACACGAGCCACGCCACGCCGAGCGCTGCGCAGAATGACGCGATCACCGTGGCGAGCAAGAGCAACGGCGCGACGAGCGAGCCCAGCAGCACCAACAGCACCGAGAGGACGACGAGCAGGACGAGGGGCACCAGCAGCCAGGTGTCACGGTTCGTCGCGCGCTCGGCGTCGAGTGTCGTCGCCGACTCCCCACCGACGACGGCGCGCGCGTGACTGACCCTGGCGAGCGCTGAGCGCAGCGACGTCACGACGCCGAAGGCCGCCGCCGATCCCGGCGCCGCGGTGCTCGTCGCATCGAGTTCGGTCCAGGTCGCGTTCGCCGCCGCAGTGTGGACCGTGGCCACCCCCGGCACCGCCCTCGCCACCGCCTCGGCGGCCGAAGCGCTTGGCGTCGCCACGACGATCACGACCGGCACCGAGCTACCCGCGGGGAACGCCGAGGCGAGGATCCGCTGGCCGACGACCGATTCGGGAGTGGCCGTGAACTGCTGGGTGGTCGAGAGCCCCTGGCGCAGGCCGATGTTCGCCACCGACGCGAGGACGAGCAGGGTAAGCGATCCCGCGATGACTGCGCCGGGCCGCTTCGCGACGGCGGCGCCGATGCGCGCGAACACCCGACCATCGCGTCGGGTCACCTCGCCGGTACGCGGCACCAACGGCCAGAACACGCGCCGCCCACAGAGGGCGAGCGCCGCCGGCAGCACGAAGTACACCATCGCCATCGCCGAGACGATCCCGATGACCCCGGCCAGTCCGAGGGCGCGCGTGCCCGCCATCGAGGCGAGAAAGAGGGTGGCCAGACTGATCGTCACCGTTGTGCCCGAGGCGACGATGGACCCACTCGTCTTGGCGAGGGCTATCCGCATCGCCGCGAAGCGGTCCTCCACGTGTCGCAGCTGCTCGCGGTAGCGCGCGATGAGTAGCAGCGCGTAGTCGGTACCGGCGCCAAAGACGAGCACGTCCGCGATGCCGGTGGCGGCGCCGTCGAGGCGCACACCTACGTGGGGCGCGAGCAGGGCCGCGACGTGCGACGACACCTGGTCGGCCGCGCCGACCACGGCCAGTGGCACGAGCCAGAGCAGCGGCGACCGGTACGTGGCGATCAGCAGCAGTGCGACCACCAACACGGTCGTCACCAAGAGCTTGTGGTCGGCACCGTGGAAGACCTGTCCGAGGTCGGCCGTGAAGGCCGGCGCGCCGGTCACGGCGCTCTGGATCCCGGGTGGCAGACTCAAGGCCAGGGCCGTGCGTATGGCGAGGATCCGGTCGGTGACCACGTTGAGGTTCGGCGCCGTCGAGATGGCGATCGACGCGAGCGCGACCGACCCGTCGGGGCTGAGGACGAGTGGACCGAGGGGGGCCGAGCGGCTCTTCGGCGTCACCGACTCCTCAGCGGCGATCAGCCGCGCGCTCAACGCCCGCAGCGTCGTCAGCTGTCCGGCGCTCAGCCGGTGGCCGTCGACGCGCCGGTAGACGACCACGGCCGCCTCCGTGCGGGCGCCGGGCAGACTCGCGACGCGTTGGGCGGCGAGCCACGACTGGCTCGAGTGTGGCAGCCCGTCGACCACCGAGGGCTGGGTCACGCTCGGGGCTCGCAGCCCGAGCACCACCGCGACCACGACCGCCGCCACGATGACCGTGGCTCCCGCGCTGGCAATCCGTCGTGGTGCTGGCGCGAAGCCGGGCATCGACAGGTCCTTTCGGATCCGAAGGTGCGCTGAATCCTACAAAATGTTGAGGACAGACATGCGCTTGGTCGCCACCGTCCCCGTGACGGCGAGGCCCTAACGCCAAAAACTGCCATCCCCTGCCACTCTCTGGGACTCGTCGGTGCTAGTGATGCATCGAGGTGTTGGGGGGCCAAGGACCGTGAGCGATCAGTTGTACGACCGAGGGATCGAACTCGAGGACCGCACGTGGTGGGTCGGGTCCGCGATGGCCGACGGGACCTTCCAGAGCAACGCCTACCTCATCGAGCAGGGTGACCGCTCGGTCGTGATCGATCCCGGTTCGTCACTGTGCGCCGAGCAGACCGCGGACAAGATCAACGCCGTGGTCGGCCTGCGCAACGTGCGCTGGGTCGTCTGCTCCCAGCCCGACGTCGACAAGGTCGCGGCCCTGACCCATTTCCTCGCGCGCGGACTGCACCCCGAGGCCACCATCGTGACGCACTGGCGCGCCCACGGAGCGCTGCGCCGCGCCGGGTTCGACCTGCCTTACCGCAGTATCGACGTCGACCAGCACCGGCTCGAGTTGGACGATCGGAACCTTCACTTCCTGCTCACGCCGTACCTACGCTCCGCCGGTGCGTTCGCCACCTTCGACGAGCGCTCCAAGATCCTCTTCAGCTCGGACCTCTTCGGGAGTTTCGAA
>JAJZSX010000449.1 GCA_021849435.1 Actinomycetes bacterium
CGGCACCGTTACCGACCCATCGAGCGAGACCAACTCGATCCCGGCCGGGAAGTGCGGGTAGTACTCGCGAAAGAACCGCTCGGACTCTTCGCCGCCGACTCGCAACGGACCCGCGTCGAGGAGCCGGCGCCACCGCTCGTCAAGTGGCGTGGCGAGGGCACCCAGGTGCATCGTCGACTTGCCGGTCTCCCCGTCCCACCACAACACGCCGTGCGCGGGCTGCCCGATCACCGTGGCCGCGCGCGTCGCTCCGACGTCGCGGCCGACGAGCATCGTGCGCAGTTCGAGATCGCCGTTCCGCTCTCGCACGTCGACCACCACGTCAATCGGATCGCTCACCACGTCGATAGGTCTCGGCGGACGAAGGTCCGACAGGAGGACGACCCCCATATCTCGGGCGTCGCGCAGCAGGTCCCAGAACCGACGACTCTCGAACGCCTCCAGCCAGAGTTCGTCGTAATACGTCACGCGCCATCGCGGCACCGCGAGCTGGCCAAGGCTCCAGAACTCCCGAAGCAGTCCGAGTCCCGCCTCGGTGGCGTCACTCAATGGATGACCGTAACCAAATCGGTCGAGGGAGGCCCAGGAGATGCCCGAACTGATCCATCGTCCGGCTGGGCTGAATCGGATGGGCCGCAGGCGAATGCCCGAACCGTCCCCGCCCGCGTCGGGTCGTCCTCGGCTCGTGTGCGCTGTCGCATCGAAGAGCAGCCCGACCTCGGACACGTGCGAACGCGTCATCCCGCGGTCCAACACCCCGTCTAGAACGCGCTCCCAGGACGAACCGTTCATCGGCGCTCGTGACGTAATCGCCACAGGCCCGGGTGACGGACCGCTTCGCGAGTCACGCAACTCCTTGAGCGCCGTGAGCACGAGCGCCACCACGTGCTTACAGTTGAAGGACACGGGACACGAACACGTTCCGCGAATGAACACGGATGGGCCCGTCGCCGAATCCACCCGCACGCGAACCTCGTATGGCTGAGCGGCCGTTCCCTGAACCACGCCGACGATTTCATCGTCACCTCGCCACAGAACGTCACGAACCCTGTGCGCATTGGCGTACGCGACACCACGGCCGTAGGTCGCACTATCCACCTCGCGACGCATATCCGCCTCGCTGAACTTCCGTTTGAGCACCAGAGATCCCGAACCTTCGTGCCAGGCACTTCGCAGTTCCGGCCAGCGTACCGGGCATCACAGACGCGACGATGCCCGACCCTCGAGGAACTGACGAGCGGCTCGCACACCGCCCGCGGCCCGTCGGCACGACGCCGGAAACGGCACCGAACCGCTCACCGCCGCTCGCTTCTCTCGAGCGCCCACCCGGCGAGAGGATTGCGATGTGAGTACTAGCCGCGCTGGATCGCCGCGCTCCGATGCAGCGTCGGTGAGCAATCCGGAAGACGTCGCAACTGCTCTTCGTCGACCTCACCGGGTTCCATGGCCCAATGGAGCGAATCATGACTACGACGACGCTCCGGCTCCAGGCTGAGTGCCGGCACGCAGTCGACGCGATGTGGCGAGCACGGCACCGCGTCGCACTGTTCGAAGAGCGCGTCGCCCCAGGGGTTCAGGCGCTGGTGTCGCGAGCGGCGAACGTCGATCAGCACCGCTCTGACGCGAGCGTGGCGATCAAGGTTCGAACGGGCTGTCAAGCCCTCCAGTATTTATACTCTCGGACCTACACACTGGCTTACTAGCAGTGGGGGAAGAGATGACGACCAAGCGAACGTAGTCCCGCCTCGACGCCTACGAGCGCCGTTACCATGCTTTGGCCGCGCAGTTGGCTGACGTGGGCTACATCGCGTCGGGCAGTGTGGCCCTGCGCTACAACCAATGCGGCAAATCCAACTGCGCGTGCCAAGTGGACCCGACGAAGCGTCACGGCCCCTACTGGCTCTGGACCGCCAAAGTTGATGGCACGACGGTGAATCGAAAACTCAGTGAACACCAAGCCCGTCTCTACCAGGAGTGGATCGCGAACGACCGTCACATTCGTGAACTGCTTACGCAGATGCGAGCAGTGGCCGCCAAGGCAACTCAAGTTTTGCTGACGGAAGAACCTGGCGAGTAGCGGCTTAGGTTAAAACGCAAGCTAAGGCAACGATCCAGTCGCGGCCGGCAGCGAAACGCCTTCATACTGAGACCACGAACCCGGGAATAGTCGCCCTCGACCGAGACCGGCCCACTCCATTAAAAGCAGATTGTGACACGCCGTTACTCCTGATCCACAGTAAGAAACGACGGACGCACCTGGGCGCACCCCGGCGGCCTCGAACGTGGCTCGAACGACGGCCTTGGGCTTTAACCGTCCATCTCGATCGATGTTCTCGCGGCACGGAACGTTGCGTGCACCGGGAATATGTCCGAAACGTCTATCGATACGATTCGCTAGCCCCTCGTAGCGATCTCGATCCCGTGCGTCGATCACGATTTGCCCACGGTCCGTTGCGTCGTCGATCGTCGCGAGGAGACTCGTTGGCCACGCTCGTGCAGCGAAGGTGCCGACCACTGGCGCTACACCTCGGCCCGACTCCAGCGCACCGGTAAAGTTGGTGATTCCTCCGTTGAGTATTGCCGCCTCGTGCCCCGTTACGCGCAACATCCAGACGAGTCGAGCGGCGATAACGCCGCCCGCGTCGTCATAGGCGACCACCACACTTTCGTCTGAGATCCCGCATCGCGACATACCTTCGCTAAACACGTCGGGCTCGGGCAACGGGTGGCGACCGTCGCGAGAAGTAGGCGGCGCCGCCAACCAGCGATCAAGGTCGACGAAGACCGCCCCCGGCGCGTGTCCAGCCTCGTACTCCTCTTTCCCGGAGCGCCCATCGAGGTACCACCGAACGTCGGCGAGGACGATCTCGTCTCGGTGTTCGCTCACCCATTGCATCTCGACGATCGGCTGCATGATCTCTCCTTTCCGAGAGTTGGCTCAGTCGGCCAACTCTACGTTCACGTGTTAGACCAGCTCCATCAGCCGGCCGGGATTTCGTACTTGTTCGTCGAACGTCTCGCCTGTGCGATTCACTCGCAGTGCGTTGACGCCGCAGTCACGGTATTC
>JAJZSX010000450.1 GCA_021849435.1 Actinomycetes bacterium
GCTCACGACCATCGTTGACGGTAAGGAAGTTGACGTTCGCGTTTCGACGGTGGCCACCATCATGGGCGAGAAGTGTGTCATGCGGATCCTCGATAAGACGCGCTCGGTCCTGCAGCTCAACGACCTCGGTATGCCCGAAGATACGCACCACGCATACTCCAAGCTCGTTCGCGCGCCTTTTGGGATGGTGATCTGCGCCGGTCCGACGGGATCCGGTAAGACGACGACCCTCTACGCCACTGTGAGCGAGGTCTCGAGCCCACGCCTTAACGTGATGACCATCGAAGACCCGGTTGAGTACGTGTTCCCGTCGATCAACCAAATTCAAACGAACGACCAGGCGGGGTTGACATTCGCAACGGGTCTCAAGTCGATCCTGCGCCAAGACCCCGACGTGATCCTGGTGGGCGAGGTGCGCGACGTCGAGACGACCCGGGTCGCGGTCCAGTCCGCACTCACAGGACACTTTGTCATCTCGTCGATGCACGCTACTGATTCGGTTTCGGCTCTCCACCGCCTACTCGACATGGGAATCGAGTCATTCCTTGTCGCGAGTTCTGTACTCGCCGTCGTGGGTCAGCGGCTTCTTCGACGCATCTGCGTCTCGTGCAAGACAATCTACGTTCCGACCGATGAGGAGAGGCTCTTCTACGAGGAGTCTGGTGGTGAGCCCAAGGACACCTTCTACTACGGTGCGGGCTGCAATTTTTGCTCCCATACTGGATACCAGGATCGCATTGGAATCTATGAATTGCTGGTGATGACACCTGAGATACGCCGTCTGGTGGTGGGTTGGGCTACGCAAGAGGAATTGCGCGCTCTCGCTGTCAAGCAGGGGATGCGAACGTTGCGCCAGGAGGCCATAAGCCTCGTGAATCAGGACATCACTACCATCGCTGAGGTTGTCAGGAGCGTCTACACGCTATGAGCAAGAAAGCCCTCACCGACGAAGAGCGTGTTACAGCTGAACAGGCGCGCCTGCGTAAGGAGAGAGAGGAGCGCGCCAAGTCTCAGGAGAAGCGTGACGCTAAGCGTGCCAAAGAGAACGCCAAACGGTCGAAGAAGCAAAAGAAGACCCCAGTGCTTTCCTTCAAGTGGGAGGCGTTAGATACCGAGGGGAACAAGGTCAACGGTACTGACAAGGGCATCTCGGCGGGCGCGGTGCACATCGCCCTACTGCAGAAGGGGCTTCAGCCCATTGAAGTTGTCGCCAAGAAGAGCATCCTTTCACTGGAGATCACGAAGAAGACCGTTCCGCGCAAAGAGATCATGAACTTCTCGCGCCAGCTCGCAGTCTTCATGCACGCGGGGATACCGATCATGGAGTCCCTTGAGGTCATCGTGGAAGAGACGCAGGGCAAGTTGCTCAGGTCGGTGCTGCTGGACATGGTCGACAAGCTTCGAAACGGCGAGACTTTCGCGACCGCCGCCAAGGCCCACCCCGAAGCCTTCCCCAACTACTACGTGGGCATCCTCGAGTCGGCGGAACTGACGGGAAATCTGGATGTCGTCTTGAACCAGTTGGCCGAGTACATCGATCGCGACGAGAAGGCGCGTTCGAAGGTCACTTCCGCTCTGATCTACCCGTCGGTCGTCGCCGCGATGTCGGCGGTCACGGTGGTCATATTGACGGTCTTCGTGTTGCCGCGGTTCGAAGTCTTCTTCAAGTCGCTCAATGCCAAGCTACCACTCGTGACGCGGATACTGCTGGGCTTCTCGGGATTCGTCGCGCACTGGTGGTATGTCATCTTGGCGGTGATCCTGCTTCTCACTGGATCCTTCATCGCCATGAAGCGCACCGACAAAGGCCGGGCTCAGCTCGACGCCTGGATCCTGCGCCTTCCGGTGATCGGTGACCTGGCTCAGACGTCCATCCTCGAACGCACGTGTCGGATCCTCTCGTCGATGCTGCGCGCGGGGGTCGACCTGCCTAAGAGCATGCAGGTCACCGCGGAGTCCGCCAACAACTCGGTGTATCGCAAGGCGATCGAAGGCATTCGCGATGACATGATGCAAGGTCAGGGTCTCGCCGAGCCGCTCGCGCGTACGGGGCTCTTCCCCGGCGCGGCGCGCCAGATGTTCCGCGTCGGAGAGGAGACGGGGACGTTGGACGAGCAACTCGAAGTGGCGGCCGCCTACTACGGACGGGAACTTGAGACTAAGGTTGACCACGCTACGACGCTCTTTGAGCCGGCCATCATCATCATGATGGGCGCGGTCGTTGGCTTTGTCGCGGTGGCTCTGATTTCGGCAATGTACGGAATTTACAACCAGGTCCAGGTGCATTAGGTTCACCGATGGGGTGGTGTGTATGACGCAGGCGCGATCCACGAAGCAGTCGGACCCAACTCTTGATGGAGGCTTTACTCTCATCGAGCTTGTCGTGGTGCTGGTTATCATGCCGATCATCATCGGAGCGATCGCGATGGGGCTCGTGTCGGTCTTCCATCTGCAGGCCTCTACTTCCCAGCGACTCTCCGGCTCGGTTGACATGCAGAAGGTCAGCTCGCAGTATGTGAAGGACGTCCAGAATGCCGAGCAGGTGTACCTCGGCACTACGCCCCAGGAGTGCGGGGCGGCCGGCGTGCAGCTCCTTGGCCTCGGGTGGGGTGGTTACAACTCCTCCACCAGTTCGTTCAACTCGATGGTTTCCTACGTGCGTGTAGCGTCGGTCAACAACTCGACCGACTACCAACTCGAGCGCCTCTACTGCACGTTGGGCAACATGACCACCCCGGCCGCGGTCAACGTGCTGTCCTCCGACTTCTATCTGACGAGTGCGACACTCACTCAGGATCCTCCGGCGGTGTGTGCGACAACGCTCACCAGTTGCTCGACCGCGGCGGGCAGTTACTCTGCGCACAACATCGCCGCGGTGACCTTCACGCTGCACATTCCGATGTCGAGTGCCCCCTATACCTTGATCGCTTCTCCCCGCGGTGGCTCGGCGGGGATCCCGAACAAGGGACCGTTCACCTTGACCTCGCCACTGACGCTGCTCGGCACCAACTGCAATTCTGGTGGCGGAGTACTACAGGTCGGCAACGGCACACTGAACATTGATGT
>JAJZSX010000451.1 GCA_021849435.1 Actinomycetes bacterium
GACGTGATGGTCCAGATCGCGGTGCCCAGTCGAGAGTCGGACCCCCACTACGACGAGGCGCGCAAGGAACTCGAGCAGTCCGTCAGCGAGGCCAACGGCGACCAGGGCCAGGTGGGCCGACCAATCATCCACTACCTGCATCAGAACGTGGATTTCGATGAGTTGGTCGCTCTCTACCTCGCCGCCGACATCATGCTGGTCACGCCCTTTCGCGACGGGATGAACCTCGTGGCCAAGGAGTACGTGATGAGCCGCACCGACTTGAGTGGGCGTCTCGTGCTGAGCGAGTTCGCGGGGGCCGCGATCGAGCTGCGCGACGCTTTCTTAGTTAATCCCCACGACCTCGAGCACGTGAAGGAGGCCATTCGCACGGCCAAAGAGGTCAGCGAGAAGGAGGCCCGCAGCCGCATGGCGCGCATGCGTCGACGAATCCTTCGTCGCACCGTCTATGACTGGGCCAACTCATTCCTCGCGGCCCTGGCAGCTCCTCACGAGAAGACGCCTGACGTGGTGGACAACGGCGTCAGCGGCGCCTAGCACCCGCGACCCCCTAGATCTCGAGAGCTAGCTCGGCGACAGATTCGACCACGCGGGTGGGCCGATATGGGAGTCGGTCGATCTCCTGGTCGCCGGTCACGCCCGAGAGAACGAGGACCGTCTCGAGCCCGGCCTCGACGCCGGCGAGAATGTCGGTGTCCATGCGGTCGCCCACCATGATCGTGCCAGCGGAGTGCGCCCCGAGAATGGCGAGACCCTCGCGGATCATGACCGGGTTAGGCTTTCCCACGTAGTAAGGCGCGACGCCCGTCGCCCGTTCGATCAGTCCGGCCATCGCCCCCACTCCTGGTAGGGACCCACGGGGACCGGGGCCATTCACCTCGTGGTTCGTGGCGACGAAACGGCTGCCGCGCTCAATCAGTCCGATGGCGGTGGAGAAGTCATTGAAGGAGTACTCCTGGGTCTCTCCCAGGACGACGTAGTCCGCTGCGTCGGCGTCTTCTCGGTATCCCACGTCGCGCAGTGCCTCGTGCATGCTGGGCTCGCCGATCACGAACGCGGTGCCACCGGGGCGCTGGGACGCGACGAAGCGGGCGGTGGCCAGGGCTGATGTCCACAACTGGTCCTCGGCGACTTCGAGTCCCATCGCGTGAAGCTGACCCGACAGCTCGCTGGGGGTGAACAACGAGTTGTTGGTGAGAACGAGAAACGGAGCCGAGGTGTCGCGCAGGCGTGCGAGGAACGCGTCGGCACCAGGGACCATGCGGCCCTCGGCGATGAGAACGCCATCCATGTCGCAGAGCCAGCTGCGCTGGTTCGTTTGAAGGGTCACCTTTCTATTATGGGCGCTTTTGCGCGCGTCACGGCCACGACGATGGGACAAATGGCCCCACCGCGATGGATTCACGTCCTTCTAGCGTTGGTTCATGGCCACGCATCTACGCGATGTCGATGTCCGTGGCGTGAGATTTGAGCGCTACGAGGCCACCTCCGGGCGCGTCCTAATGACCGGTGTGCAGGCTCTGGCGCGCGCGGTTCTCGACCAACGACGACGAGACCGTGAACGGGGACTCCCTTCGGCAGGTTTCGTGACTGGCTATCCGGGTTCACCTCTCGCTGGTTACGATCTCGAGCTCGCACGCATCAATGAACTTTTGACGCTTTATAACGTCGTGCACACCCCGGGTCTCAACGAGGAACTGGCGGCCACGGCGATTGCCGGAAGCCAGCTCGCACTGCTCCAGCCCGACCACACCGTCGAGGGGGTCGCGTCACTCTGGTACGGCAAGGCGCCGGGATTGGATCGCGCCAGCGACGCGATCCGTCACGGGAACCTTATGGGCACCGGGCCTACCGGTGGGGTGATCGTCGCGGTTGGCGACGATCCACTTGCCAAGAGTTCCAGCGTGCCCTCAACCTCGGAGCCGAGCCTCTACTCGCTCGGCTTGCCGATTCTTTCGCCCGCTGACCCCCAGGACCTGCTCGATCTGGCCGCGCACGGCTACGAGATGTCGCGGGCGAGCGGACTGTGGGTGGGCTTACGAATTCCCGCGTCGGTCGCCGACGCGACCCAGAGCGTGCGAATCGATGCCGATCGCCTCTCCTTCGTCGAGCCTGATCGGGTAATCGACGGGCGCTCCTATGTTCACCAGGTAACCGCTCAGCTCTTGGGCGCGACGCTTCTCACCCTGGAGGGCACCCTCTACGGAGAGCGCTTGGAGATGGCCCGGCGCTACGCCGCGACTAACCACCTCGATCGCTCGTCGCCCGTGGGCCCCACTGACGTCCTCGGCGTCGTCGCCGCCGGCCCGGCCTACGTGGCGGTCGTGCACGCGTTGGGCCGTCTGGGAATCTCCGAGAGCGATCTGGCGGCGGCGGGCGTGCGACTGCTCAAACTCGCGGTCCTCTATCCGCTCAATATCGAGACAGTCATCGACTTCGCCTCCGGCCTCAGCGAGGTTCTCGTGGTCGAGGACAAGCGCGGCTTCATCGAGGACCTCGTCAAATCGGCCCTCTTTGGCATGGCCTCGGCGCCGCGCGTCGTCGGAAAGCGTGACGAGCGGGGAGCGCAACTGCTCTCTCACACCGGTGAGGTGGATCCCGATGTGCTGGCCGATGTCTTGGCCGCTCGCCTGGTCCAACTGGGCCGTCCGGTCTCGCGAGTGCGCGCCGCCGCGGATCTCCTGGAACCGCTCTCGCTCGTGCGCGGACCCTACTTCTGCTCGGGCTGTCCGCACAACACGTCCACACGCCTGCCTGATGGATCGTGCGTGGGCTCGGGAAGCGGTTGCCACGGACTGGTCTTGCAGATGGCGCCGCGTCAGGTGGGCACCGTCGTCGGACGTTTCCAGATGGGCGGCGAGGGCGCCATGTGGAACGGGATGTCACACTTTGTCAAGGCCGAGCACTTCTTTCAGAACCTCGGGGACGGTACCTTCGCCCACTCCGGTTCACTCGCGCTGCGCGCGGCGATCGCCGCGGGCGTGAACATCACCTACAAGCTCCTCGTCAACTCGTCGGTTGCCATGACCGGCGGTCAGGCCGTGCTGGGCCCGCGCGACGTGGG
>JAJZSX010000452.1:0-1042 GCA_021849435.1 Actinomycetes bacterium
CTACTTGGTCATCATGTCGCACTCGAGAATCGTTCTCGCCGACGACCTCGAGTTCGTTGTCGAAAGCCACCGATTCCTCGGCGCGGCGTCGTCGAACGCACCGGCGCTTCCCGAGGGTGTCACGGTGATCGACACGCGAACCAGCAGTCGAGAGGTGACCCACCTCGTCCGGATGACCCTGCCCCTCGTTGACGAGACCTGGCAGGTCGCCGAACCGACGTTGGACGAGATCATCATGGCCTACCTGCGGCTGGGAACGGGCTCCACCCTCTCCCAACCTCGCCACGACGCGACCACTGCTACTGGCGGAGGAGTCTCGTGACCTGGATGGCGTGGCGTCTGCAGCGCAGCGTCTACCTCTTCTTCGTGGCGGTGAGCCTGCTCCTCATCGCCTACGCCATCTTCAACGGACTCCACATCGAGGCCCTGCGCCATCAGTGGTTGGGCCAGCCCTGCCGCGGTGGCAACGGCTTCGCCGCGCAGTATCAAACCCGCTGTCAAGCTGAGAACAATCAGTACCTGAACGCAATCGGTTCCGGTATCTACGTCCACTGGTTCGCGGCGTTGCCCATCGCCGTCCTTGGTCTACTGCTCGGGGCTAACGCCGTCGCTGGCGAGATGGATCGCAACACGGTGCGCACCGCGTGGACCCAGTCGATCACGAGAGGCCGTTGGTTCGCGACCAAGATCGCGGTGGGACTCGGATCGCTCGTGCTGCTCGCGATTCCGCTCTGCGTGACCGTCTCGTGGTGGCTCACTGCCTCGCGGTGGACCCCACGAATCTCGACGAACGGCTTCACCTACGCCGGCTGGATGCCCCTGGCGACCGGCGTCTTCGCGTTCGCCGTGACGGTGACCGTGGGCACTGTCCTTCGGCGTCCCGGTTGGACGATCGCCGTCGGTATGGCCGTGATGGTGCTCATCCCGTGGGGCATGCAGACCTACGTGCGCACACACCTTGCCCCAATTCGGTCACTAGACATCCAGTGGTCCGCGATGACGAAGGGTGACAAAACGGTCGGCCAACCGAGTGGTCAGGCAC
>JAJZSX010000452.1:1052-3062 GCA_021849435.1 Actinomycetes bacterium
TGGGTCGTCTTCAGCGGTTACGTGCCAGTCAATTACGGCAATACCCCTCCGACTAAGGGTCAGGAAACACCCTGGCTTAACGCCACCTTCCATTGTCCGGCGGATTTTGCCTTCCCGGCTAGATATACGGCGTGCCTGAACAAACTCGGCTTGCACCAGGTGGAAATGTACGTGGCCGACAGTGAGTACTGGGCGCTGCAGCTGCGTGAGGGCGGTCTCTACCTGGCGGGTGCGGCGTTGCTGCTCGGCGCGGGCCTGCCCCTGGTGCGTCGATCCAGGGCCTGAGTGAATCTCCGCTGACCGCCAGCGACTCCGGACACGCCACCTTTACGCAGTGCCGACCGTGGGATACTGACGACGTGGAATTCAACTCCACCTATCTGCTTGGTATCGCTGCGCCCCGACGAGAGAGCACGGGTCGTCGCGGCAGTCGCGTCGGAGATGAGCGATGGTGATCGGTCGCACTGAGAATCCGGTCGCACGAATCGGTCGCGACTGGGGAGGCGTGTTGCAGTGGATCGCGATGGCGCTAACTGCTGCGTTCACGATGTTCAACGCGCCGTTCAGCGCACCCCTAGCCGGGGCCACGACACCAACACCATCGTCACCGATATCGGTGACGTTCCTACCCTCCGGCGAGGGGTGGCTGCTCGCCGGCTATGACTGCGGGACCGAAACGTGTGTTCGCGTCGAGCACACGTCGGATACCGGTCAGACCTGGACCACTGAAGCCGTTCCGAACCCGCTCCAAAGGCTCATGCAGACCACGGCTTCTGACTCCTACTCGGGCGCCCAACTGACGATCTACTTCGCCAACACCCAGGATGGCTGGGTCTACGGCTCCGTGCCGAACGGGCGCCCCAATGGCACCTATAGCGCCGAGTTGCTCACGACCCACGACGCAGGACACACGTGGTCCCCGGTATCTGTGAAGTCACTCGGGATGAAGGGCGGAATCCTGTCAGTGGGCGCGAGCCACGGTCAGGTCTACGCAATCGGATGGAACACGGACCAGACCTTCGGGCTCTGGCGATCTCCGATCACGACCAATTCCTGGCGACGGGTGAGCACACCAACGCTGTTCGCCGCGGCCGGGGGAACCTCGATGGAAGGCGCCTTGGTGTTCAAGGGCAATAGTGGCTGGCTGATGGTTGGCAACGACCGAGGCGTCACCGGCGGAGCGCGACTGACGAGTTCGGGTCATTGGGTCAAGTGGGCCGGACCGTGCGCAAGTGTCGGCGGCAACTTCACCGTTCCTATTGCGTATTCGCCAACCGATCTCGTCGATACCTGCACGATTGGCGGGTTTGGCGGAGACGTCGCTCCCGGCACACCGAAGGGTCTGAAGATGAGCACGAGCTGGATCTTCACCTCGCACGATGGAGGGCTGACGTTCGCCCCGACCCGCGAGATCGGCGTCGGAGTTCCGACCATGTGGATTATTCAGGTGCCCGGTCTGCCCGCGTCACCTTCGCCGGGCGCGATCCTGGTCGCTAAGCCCCTCAACCAGGGGCAGGCGTCGCCCGAACATCTCCTCGCAACGAGCAACGGCGGAAGGACGTGGCAATCGGTGTACACGCCGAGCCCGAAGACGGCAGCCATTCAACTCGTCACGTTCGCGTCACCGAGACTCGGTGCGGCCATCGTCCAGGTCACTTCATCAACGTCATACCTCATCATCTCCACTGATGGAGGCAGGACTTGGCGCCGAACCGGCACGTGACTTATCTCCCACAAACGTGACGCACCTCCGACACGGATGGAGGCTCGCTCAATCGTGTGATGGCACATACGCCGGTCAACGCTCCTGTGGTCAGTTCGTCCAAAATCGTGTGGAAGTTCGGAACAGGGCGCTGCCAAACCCCTGCGACCCCTTGGCTCTGGGAGTTTCGTAAACACCCCGCCACGGGGTGTTTACGAAAGTGGACCCCAACTACTTACGAAAGTCCGGTCCGAGTAGCCCCGGAGGGGGTCCGCCGTCCAGATTGTGTGCGACGGCCATCATGTGGC
>JAJZSX010000453.1 GCA_021849435.1 Actinomycetes bacterium
GCCGGTGGCGAGCTCGTGGTGTCCTTTGACGACGGCCGCGAGCGGCCGCTCGCCGCGATCGCCCACGTCGAGCCGGCGTGGGCGATGACGATCCACAAGTCCCAGGGCAGCGAGTACGACCACGTCGTCGTGGTGCTGCCGCGCGCCGGGTCGCCGCTGCTCTCACGCGAGCTGCTCTACACCGGGATCACCCGGGCGAGGCGCTCCGTTGCACTGGTCGGTGACCTCGCGTCGGTGGCGGCCGCCACCGAGCGCCGGGTCGACCGCGTCTCGGGACTGACCGAGCGCCTGCGCTGACGATCAGTGCCCGATGGCCGGGGCCTCGCCGGTCATGTCGGGCGCGCCCGAGCGCAACAGCAGCGCGGTCAGCACCGCCCCACCGACGAAGATCCACGCCGAGTAGCCAAAGGCCGCGGTGTAGCTGTGCACGCTCGCCAGCTTCGCGTTGAGCACGGTCGGCGCGCGACCCACGAGGTAGCTCGTCGCGGCACTCGCCGCGAGGGTGTTCAGCAGGGCCGTGCCGATCGAGCCACCGATCTGCTGGGAGGTGTTCACGAGCGCCGAGGCGACGCCCGCGTCGTGGTTGGCGACCCCGAGGGTCGCGGTGTTGAACGACGGCGCGAAGATCAACCCGACGCCCAGTCCCATGGTGATCAGCGGAACGAGGATGTCCGTGAGGTACGAGCTGTGGATCCCCAGGCGCGTCAGCCACCAGAGTGATGCGGCCGCGATCAGCATCCCGAGCGGGATGAGCGGCCGGGGGCCGAACTTGGGCAGCAGCGAGACGTTCGAGAGCTGCGCGGTGACCGTGATGCCCGCCACCATCGGCAAGAAGGCGAGCCCGGTCATGACGGCGCTGAAGCCGAGGGTGACCTGGAGGTAGTAGGTGAGGAAGAGGAAGACGCCGAACATCCCCGAGCCGGCGACGAGCATCGCCGCGAGCGCGCCGCCCCGGTTGCGGTCCGCGAGGACCCGCAGCGGCAGTAGGGGGAAGCGCGTGCGGCGCTGGACCGCCATGAACGTGCCCAGCAGTACCGCGGCGACGACGAAGCTGCCCAGGGTGTAGGCGTCGGTCCAGGACGTGGTCTCGGCGTGCGAGAAGCCGTAGACGAGGGCGAAGAGCCCCGCGGTGCCGGTCAGCACGCCGGGCCAGTCGAGCGGGTCGTGGTCGACGCCCCGGTCGTGCACCAGCAGCGCGGTCGCGCCGGCCACGCTGATCGCGGCGAAGACGAGGTTGACGAGCAGCGTCCAGCGCCACGAGGCGTACGAGGTGAGCACGCCGCCGAGCAGCAGTCCGAGCGCGCCGCCCGCGCCGGCGACGGCGCCGTAGATCGCGAATGCCCGGCCCCGCTCGTCGGGGTCGGTGAAGGTCGTCGTGAGCAGCGCCAGCACCGCCGGCGCGAGCAGCGCGCCGAAGGCGCCCTGGATGGTCCGGGCGACGACGAGCATCGTGAAGTTCATCGAGGCCGCGCCGAGGGCCGACGCGCCCGCGAAGCCGACGAGTCCGATGATCAACGCGTTCTTGCGACCGATGTAGTCCGAGACGCGTCCGCCGAGCAGGAGCAGACTGCCGAAGGCGAGCGAGTACGCCGTGACGATCCACTGGCGGTCCGAGTTGGAGAAGGCGAGCGCGTGCTGGGCCGTGGGCAGCGCGATGTTGACGATCGTCCCGTCGAGGATGACCATCAGCTGGGAGATCGCGAGCACCGCCAGGATCCACCACCGGCGTTCGTGGGCCTTGGCGGCGTGTGCGGACATCGGTGGCGGGGCGGTGGTCGTGGCGTTGGTCACGGGAACTCCTTCGAGAACTAACTGGAATGGATGACTCCAGTTAAACCACTCTACACACATCTGGAGTAAAACGTTCCATTTACCTGAGGAACTGCTAAATTCGTTGCCGGGAGTGCCTGTGACCACGAAATCCACTGCGAGCGATCGGCCATTGCGGGCCGATGCGGCGAGGAACCGCGAGAAGATCCTCGCCGCCGCCGCGGAGGTCTTCGCCGCGCGCGGCCTCGACGTCGTCTTTGACGACATCGCCGCGGCGGCCGACGTCGGCGTCGCCACCGTCTACCGGAGATTCCCCGACAAGGACTCGCTCGTCTGGGCGCTCTTCGAGCACGAGATCGATGAGATCGCCGACCTCGTGCGCGCCGCCAACGACATGGCCGGCGCGTGGGACGGCTTCGTGTGGTTCCTCGAGCGGGCCCTCGAGCGGCTCTGTGCGAACCGCGGGTTGCGCGAGGTGATCATGGGCGCGCCCTACGCCGAGGAGCGGATGCTCGCCGCCAAGACCCGCATCGTGCCGCCGTTGATGACCCTCGTCACCCGGGCCCAGCGCGAAGGGCGGCTGCGCCCCGACGTCGTCGAAGCGGACATCCCCGTGCTCGAGATGATGATCAGCTCGCTGTCGGGCGGCGCGAACGTCGCCGCGCCGGACCTGTGGCGCCGCTACCTGCGCATCATGCTCGACGGCCTGAGGACCCAGCGACGCGCGCCGAGCCCGCTGCCCGACCCGCCGACCGAGGCGGTCATCGCCGAGGCCATCCGCGCGTCGCGCTGTCGACCCAACAGCCGCAGCCACGAGCCGCTCACGTAGGCGGGCGCACGGCGCCACGACGTCCACCGGCGCCGCACTGTCATCGGTGGCACCCGTGCGGTGCCGCGAGAATCAGTCGACGAGGCCCTTGTGGAGCCGGACCTTCTCCTTCTTCATCTGGCGCTTCTCCTTGAGGCTCTTGCCAGCCTTCTTGGAGGTGATCTTTCGGGGAGACTTGTCAGCCATGTCAACCCCCTTCCTCTCTGCAGGGTACTCCCTCGATGAATCGGCCGGCCCATCGGGGGCGTGGCGGCCCGGCGGGCGGCCGTAGGCTCGGCCCCACGGCGCGCGATGCGTCGTTCGAGGGAGAGGCATTCTCATGACCCCTAACGTTGGCCTCCAACTGCGCTCGACGGTGACGAGCGACGGCCGGCTCGAGTTGACCCTGGTCGACGAGCCCGTCGTCGAGCCCGGCGAGCACGACGTGCTCGTGCGCGTCGAGGCGACGCCGATCAATCCCT
>JAJZSX010000454.1 GCA_021849435.1 Actinomycetes bacterium
CTTCGTTCGGAAGGACCCGACACCACCAAAGGAGAACGGTGAGCACGCACGCGACGGCGACCGCCGCTACCTCAGCTGATGGCAAGGGTCGAGGCCGCATACGACGGGTCCTTACGAATCAGCAGTTCGTTCTGTTCGTTGTGCTGATTGCGCTGATGGCGTTCTTCGCGTCTCGTAACTCGCTCTTCTTTCACGTTGGCGAGTTCTCGAACCTCTTCACTGACTTCAGCGGTCTGGTGTTGATCGCCTTGGCCGAGACCTTCGTCATCATCGCCGGGGGGATCGACCTCGCGGTGGGTTCGACGGCAGCCGTCTCGGGTGTCGTTGCGGCGGGATGGATCCAACCTTTGGTGGACCACCACGTCAGCGAGTTTGTAGTCTTGCTCGTCGGTACGCTCGCCTGCGGTCTGATTGGTGTACTGGCCGGCGCCTTTAGCGCTCTTCTCATCACCGTCTTCGATCTTGTGCCGTTCGTGGCGACGCTGGTCACCTACAGCGTGGGAGCGGGACTCGCCCTCGTGATCTCGCACGGCGCTCCGGTGGGCTACAACCCGGGTGCGATCTACTGGAGTGCCTCCGGAGTCGGGATGATCACATGGCTGGTGGCGATCGTGCTCGTCATCGCGGCGGTACTGGGCGTCGTGCTGCATTTGACCGTCTACGGACGCTACAACTTCGCGATCGGATCGAGTGAGTTTGCCGCTCGAGCGGCGGGCGTCAACGTCCGACGCCACCTCGTCTCCGTGTACGTCCTTTCGGGACTCCTGGCCGGATTGACGGGAATGTTCTTCTACATTCGATCGGGCTCGGGTGCGGCCACAACTGGCGTCACCAACTCGGCCAACCTCGTGGCAATCGCCGCCGTCGTGATCGGGGGCGCCTCGCTCACGGGCGGCGTCGGCCGCTGGGCGGGCACGATGCTCGGCGCCGCAGTTCTTACCGTCGTGAGTGACGGCTTGATTTTCATCAACGTGCCGCCCACGTGGATTCAGGTCGTCGTCGGGGCGTTGATTGCCGTTGCGGCCCTGCTCCAGACATTTCGGCGTCGTTCGCGGAGGCTGACGTGACCCTGAGCCCGAGTAAGTCCCCTGTTCTCGAGTTGCGCAACATCACTCTGCATTACGGATCCGTTGAGGCCCTTCACGACGTCAGCATCACCGCGTACGCCGGTGAGGTGATTGGGCTGGTGGGCGACAACGGGGCCGGCAAGTCGTCGTTGATCAAGACGGTCTCAGGGGTGAACACGCCCGACTCGGGCGAGATTTTCGTCGACGGAGTCCAGCGGCACTGGCGTTCGCCTCATGATTCGATGCAGGCTGGCATCGAGACCCTGTATCAGGACTCGGGGTTGGCACCCGATCTCTCCATTGGATCCAATGTCTTCCTTGGTCGTGAGAAGCGACGTCGAGGACTCCTCGGCCGTCTCGGATTCATCGACCAGCGCGCGATGGAGCGCGAGGCTCTCGAGCAGTTGGCTCGGGTGGGCATAACGATTGCCGAGACCCAGCGAACGGTGTCGGAGCTCTCGGGAGGTCAGCGTCAGGCCGTCGCCATCGGGCGAGCGATCGCGTGGGCCAAGCATGTCATCGTCCTGGACGAACCCACGAACCATCTTGGTGCCCGTCAGTCGATCGAAGTCCTTAAGGTGATCAAGTCGGCACGTGAGCAGGGCTTATGCGTCTTGTTCATCTCGCACACGCTTCCGCACGTCCTCGAGGTGACCGATCGCATCATCGTTCTACGGCTTGGACGCGTCGTGCGCGACGCTCCCACCAGCGACTTCACCGTGGAGAGCCTCCTGGGAGCGATCACCGGGCTCAACGAATAGGGACTGTCGAGGTGACGCGGTTCGACCACGGATCGCCACCGGGAAGCGAGCATCACCGTGGCTTTCAGCCGAGCGCCTCAGTTCGTATCGAGATTCTTGCTGGACACGTTGCGAAATGGAGGTAGAATGACGGCATGACGTATAACTTCCTCGCCGAGCTGCTGCTGACCTAGGACGGGCTCACACCCGTCCGACGCCCCCGCTTCTTGCGGGGGTTTTTTGTTTCTCGCGTGGACGTTGATCGAAAGGAATGACGTGACGAGCAGTCCCCAGCAGAAGAGTCCGATGGCCTTTGACAAGTACCGTGCGACGGTGCCCGTCGACCTAGTGGATCGCACCTGGCCGAACCGCCGACTGGAGAAGGCGCCGCGCTGGTGCAGCGTTGACCTGCGCGACGGCAACCAGGCCCTTATCGACCCGATGGACCGCGAGCGCAAGGCGGTCATGTTCGCTCAGCTCGTCGAGATGGGATTTAAGGAGATCGAGGTGGGCTTTCCCTCGGCGTCTCAACCCGATTTCGACTTCGTGCGCCACATCATCGAGGAGAACCTCATTCCCGAGGACGTCACGATCCAGGTGTTGACCCAGTGCCGCGAGGACCTGATCCGGCGCACGTACGAGTCAGTGCACGGCGCTCGTCGCGTGATCATGCACTTCTACAACTCGACATCGACGCTGCAGCGCCGGGTCGTCTTTGGCCTGGACAAGGAGGGGATCACCCGCATCGCCTTAGGCGCCGCCGCCCTGTGTCGCAGCCTGGAATCCACCTCGCCGGCGACCGAGTTCGTCTACGAGTACTCGCCCGAGAGCTTCACGGGCACCGAGCTCGACTACGCCCTCGAGGTCTGCAACGCCGTCGCCGAGGTGATCGAGCCCACCCCGGAGAGGCCGCTCATTCTCAACCTGCCGGCCACGGTCGAGATGTACACGCCCAACCTCTACGCCGACGCCATTGAGTGGTTCTCGCGCCACGTGAACAACCGTGAGTCAATAGTCATCTCCCTGCACCCCCACAACGACCGCGGTACTGCGGTCGCGGCCGCCGAGCTCGGCGTGCTGGCCGGGGCGGACCGCGTCGAGGGGACCCTCTTTGGCAACGGCGAGCGTACCGGCAACGTCGACGTGGTGAACCTAGCGCTCAACCTCTTTAGCCAGGGGGTTGACCCCGAGCTCGACATCCGCGACATCGACAAGGTGCGCCACGTGGCCGAGTACGCGAACCGCCTGCCGAT
>JAJZSX010000455.1:0-1169 GCA_021849435.1 Actinomycetes bacterium
CCTGAAGAAGTTCATCCGCGAGTTCGAGATCCCCGTCATCGTCGGCGGCTGCGCGAGCTACCAGGCGGCGCTGCACCTCATGCGCACCGGCGCCGCGGGCGTGCTGGTCGGCGTCGGACCGGGCAACGCGTGCACCTCGCGCGCCGTGCTCGGCATCGGCGTCCCCCAGGCGACGGCCATCGCCGACGTCGCGGGCGCGCGCATGCGCCACCTCGACGAGACCGGCGTCTACGTCCACGTCATCGCCGACGGCGGCATGAGTAAGGGTGGCGACATCGCCAAGGCCATCGCCTGTGGCGCCGACGCCGTCATGATCGGCTCACCGCTGTCCAGCGCCGTCGAGGCGCCGGCGCGGGGCTTCCACTGGGGCATGGCCACCTTCCACCCGACGCTGCCGCGCGGGACGCGGGTGCGCACCCAGGTGCGCGGCACCCTGTCTGAGATCCTGCTCGGACCCGCCCACGAGAACGACGGGCGACTCAATCTCTTCGGGGCGCTTCGCACGTCGATGGCGACCTGCGGGTACGAGACCTTGAAGGAGTTCCAGAAGGCCGAGGTCATGCTCGCGCCGTCCCTGCAGACCGAGGGCAAGTCGCTCCAGCGGGCCCAGGGCGTGGGCATGGGACATTGACCAGTGTCCTCGTCGTCGACTTCGGTGCCCAGTACGCGCAACTGATCGCGCGGCGCGTGCGCGAGGCGCACGTGTACTCCGAGATCGTGCCGTCCTCGATCGGCGCGCACGAGGTCCGCGCGAAGGCGCCCGCGGCGATCATCCTGTCGGGCGGACCCAAGTCGGTCTACGAGACCCCGGCGCCGAGCCTCGACCCGGCCATCTACGACCTCGGCGTGCCGATCCTCGGCATCTGCTACGGGGCCCAGCTCATGGCCCAGCAGCTCGGTGGCGAGGTCGGCCACACGGGCTCGGGTGAGTACGGCCGCACCGAGTTGACCCGGCTCGGCGCCTCGTCGCTGCTCGAGGCCTGGCCCGAGACGGGCACGTGCTGGATGAGTCACGGCGACGCCATCACGCGTGCGCCGGGCGGCTTCTCGGTCACGGCCTCGACGCCCGGCGCGCCCGTCGCGGTGATGGAGGACGACCACGCGCGGCGCTACGCGGTGCAGTTCCACCCCGAGGTCCTGCACACCGACCGCGGCCAGGAGCTCATCGC
>JAJZSX010000455.1:1179-3044 GCA_021849435.1 Actinomycetes bacterium
GGATCGCTCCGACGTGGACCAACACCTCGATCATCGATGAGCAGGTCGGCGAGATCCGCGCGCGCGTCGGTGACGCGAAGGTGCTCTGCGCGCTCTCGGGCGGCGTCGACTCGGCCGTCGCCGCGGCGCTCGTGATCCGCGCGATCGGGAGCCAGTTGACGTGCGTCTTCGTTGACACCGGCCTCATGCGCCTCGGCGAGGGCGAGCAGATCGAGTCGACCTTCACCGAGCAGTTCGGCGTCGAGCTCATCCACGTGAAGGCCCAGGACCGCTTCTTTGACGCGCTCGCCGGGGTCACCGACCCCGAGGCGAAGCGCAAGATCATCGGTGAGCTCTTCATCCGCGAGTTCGAGGCCGTCGCGCGTGACCTCGGCAAGGGCGACGACGGGCCGAAGTTCCTCGTTCAGGGGACGCTCTACCCCGACGTCATCGAGTCCGGCTCGGGCCACGCCGCCACGATCAAGAGCCACCACAACGTCGGCGGACTGCCGGCCGACCTCTCCTTCACCCTCATCGAGCCCTTGCGCAAGCTCTTCAAGGACGAGGTGCGCCACGTCGGCGAGGAGTTGGGCCTGCCCGAGGGTATCGTCTGGCGCCAGCCGTTCCCGGGCCCGGGACTCGGCGTGCGCATCGTCGGCGAGGTCACCCGCGAGCGCGCCGAGATCCTGCGCCGCGCCGACGCGGTTGTTGTCGACGAGATCCGACGCGCCGGGCTCTACCGCGAGCTCTGGCAGAGCTTCGCCGTGCTGCCGGCGGTTCGCACCGTCGGCGTGATGGGCGACGGGCGCACCTACGCCTACCCGATCGTGATCCGGGCGGTCACCAGCGACGACGCCATGACCGCCGACTGGGCCCGCCTGCCCTATGACCTCGTAGAGCGGATCGCCAACCGGCTGATCCGCGAGGTCGAGGGCGTGAACCGCGTGGCCCTCGACGTGACGAGCAAGCCGCCGGGCACCATCGAGTGGGAGTGACGCGGTACTTCTCGGACGAGTCGCTCTTTCACGAGCCGACGTCCCCTGACCCCGACGCGCTGCTCGCGGACCTGACCGAACCACAGCGCGCCGCCGTTACCCAACGTGGCGGACCGCTGCTCGTGGTGGCCGGGGCTGGGTCGGGCAAGACACGTGTGCTCACGCGGCGCATCGCGCACCTGCTCGCGACCGGCGACGCGCGACCCCACGAGGTGATGGCCATCACCTTCACGAACAAGGCGGCCGACGAGATGCGCCGTCGTGTCGTGGACCTCGTCGGTGAGGCGGCGACGCGCATGTGGGTCTCGACCTTTCACTCGGCCTGTCTGCGGATACTTCGCAGCCACGCCGACGTGCTCGGCTACGAGCGGGGCTTCTCGATCTACGACGCCGGCGACGCGCGCTCGGCCGTCGAGATCATCATGAAGGAGCTCAACCTCGATCCCAAGCGCCTGCCGCCGCGCAGCGTCTCCTCGGCGATCTCGGCGGCGAAGAACGAGTCGGTCAATGCGTTGCGCTACGCCGATCGCTACGGGGACGACCCCTTCCACCGCCGCGTCGCCGAGATCTTCGCGCAGTACGAGAGGCGCCTGCACCTGGCCAACGCGATGGACTTCGACGACCTGCTCGTCAACGCCCTCGAGGTGCTGGTGCGCGACGACGCGGTGCGCGCGAGCTACCAGGACCGGTTCCGCTACCTGCTCGTCGATGAGTTCCAGGACACCAACGGCGTGCAGAACGAGCTCGTGTTGCTGCTCAGCGAGCAACACCGCAACCTGTGCGTGGTCGGCGACGCCGACCAGTCGATCTACCGGTTCCGCGCCGCTGACGTGCGCAACATCCTGCTCTTCGAGGAGCGGTTCCCCGACGCCGACGTGATCGTAGATCGGA
>JAJZSX010000016.1 GCA_021849435.1 Actinomycetes bacterium
TCGTCAGCGTCGCACGATCACCCTGGGCCAACTCCAGCATCGTCGCCAATTGTGTCATGGGCCATTCTGACGCGGCTCGTGACCAATGCAAAGGAACTAATGACGCGCGACACTAGGTGCTCATGTCGAAGCAGTGATCCAAACACTCCCCATCCCACCAGTGACGACGTTCCGAGTGAAACGATGTCGAGATCCGTCATCGATCAGTGGGGCCCGCCATCTGAAGAAGATGGTCAAGGTCTGCGAGGTCACCGGCATCAGTGAGATAGGAGGTCACGAATCTCGTCGTGCCCTCCATGTCCCATCTCTCCGCCACTCCTTGCTCAAGGAAGTGGTCGGCGAGGCTTCGCGGTAACGTTGCGAAGACCTCGTTCGCGTCAATCTCGTACAGCACTTCATGACCATTTTGACGGAGAATGCCTGCCACTTCACGGGCAGCAGCATTGGCATGAGTGGCGTTCGTGATCCAAAGATCGTCATCGAGGAGAGCTTCGAACTGTGCAGCCACAAATCGCGCCTTTGACTGCAGTTGGCCACATGAGCGCGCGAGCGCAGCAAGACGCTGCTCTGTCGTCAGCCCATCCCGCACGAGCACTACTTCGGCGGAGAGAGCGCCATTCTTCGTCCCCGAAAAGGTAAGAGTGTCAATGCCAAGAGTGAAGAATTCTTTCGTCGGGATTCCTACGCCGCGGGCTATTGCGTTTGCAAGGCGAGCCCCGTCCACGTGAAAGCCTGCACCGACCTCATGGGAGATCCTCGCGAGGGCCTCAATCCGTTCGGCGGGAAAGACTCGCCCGTTCTCCGTCGTGATGGAAATCGCTACAGCGGCAAGCGGTCCGATATCGGCCGCGCGCTGAACTTGACTCGGCGTAATGAGGCCGTCGACAGTCTCGATCGGGATGATCTCGCAGCCGAGGGCTCGCTCGACAGCCCTTTCTTCGTCGAGGCGGAGATGCGCAATTGCCGGACACGCGATGAGCCCCCCCTCAACTCCCAGTGCGGCGAGTCCGAGGACGTTGGCACCGGTCCCCGTTGACGTGAATTGGGCAAGTCCCGCTCCAAAGCAATCCGCCAGTCGACGAGTCACGGATCGACTGAGATCGTCGACGCCGTACGACGGGGCGTAACGTTCGGCGTTCGCCCGCTCGAGGCGAGACAGGACCTTGGGGTGAATCGCCGCGGTGTTGTCGGAGTAGAACACCAACCCGTCGAACCTCCTGTCAGACGCATCCGGCGACACACGCCCCTTGACCTGCTGCCGGGTCGGAAATCACCATACTTCGAGGGCCAGGCCGAGGGTCAACCCGGCCTCGTGCACGACTTTGTCTAATTAATGCACATTACTTCATAACAATACGAGTCGCGTATCTAATGTCTGTTACACTTCGCGAAGTGACGCCGCCGGAGTAGTTCGACGGCACGTGAGAGGGGGGCTGATGTCCGAGCAGGTGACCGAGCGACCAACATTCCATCGAAAGCTGAGACCATGGGAGGCGTTGGCACTTTCCATTGGCCTCATGGCACCGACCTTGGCCATGGCACTGAACGGTGCGCTACCGGCCGGCCGAGTTGGCGACAAGGTGCCCCTTGTATTCGTCATGGGCTTCATCGGCGTCTTGCTGGTGGCTTACGGCTTCATGCGGCTCACGCGCTACTTCAACCACGCCGGATCGGTCTATGCGCTCACGGGTGCGACCTTAGGGCCGCGCGCCGGATTCTTCTCCGGCTGGACGCTGCTCGGTGTGTACGTCGTCTTCACGATCGACAGCCTCGCGGCAACCGCACTCTTCTTCAATGGATTCCTCTCCTCCGCCGGCTTTCACGTCACTGCATCGTGGCCCCTCGTGGCGACGATCGCGGGCATCTTGATGTTCTTCCTGAATACCCGTCCGGTGCGCGTCGCGGCTAGGAGTCTCCTCACCCTTGAGGGTTTCGGAGTCCTCTTCACCGTGGTCTTGGTCGTAACGATCATCGTCAAGATCGCCATCGGCCATGGCATGCACGGGCAGGGATTGGCCCTCGGCACAGTGTTCTCGCCGACGAAGATCAAGTTCGGGTCGCTGGCTTCAGCGACCGTCTTCGCATTCCTGTCATGGGCCGGTTTCGAAGCGTCGGCGTCACTCGGAGAGGAGACGCACCACCCACAGCGCAACATCCCGCGTTCCATTATCGGTGCCGTCGTCTTGAGCGCGATCTTCTTCATCATCACGATGTACGCCGAGACGATTGGTTTCGGAACCAACCCGGCTGGCGAGCACGCCTTTGCCTCGACGGGCAATGCACTCAACCAGCTGGCGACGTCGTACGTCGGCTCGTGGCTCGCTGTGGTGATCTCGCTCGCCGCGATGGGTAGCGCCTTCGCAAGCGCCATGTCAAGCGGCGCCGGAGCCGGACGCATGGTCTTCGCCCTCGCGCGAGACGGTTTCGGGCCGAAGATGCTCGCTGGCAAGTCCCAGCGCCACGACTCACCCGTCGCCGCCCTCGCCCTCATCTTTGGTATCTCGATCATCGGAGACCTGATTATGGGAGCGGTGGGTACAAGCGTGACGAACGTCTACTTCTACTACGCAACTCTGGGCGTACTCGGAATCCTGATCGTCTACGCTACCGTGGCCGTCGGCGTCTTCCGACTGGTTGCGCGGCGTCTCATGGCCATCCCCCTGTGGGAGTTGATCATTCCAGTCCTTGGTGTGGGATACCTCGCCTACGTTTTCTACGAACAGTTGGTCGGAGTCAGTCCTCCCTACACCTACTTCCCGTGGGAAGTTCTCGCCTGGTGCGTCATCGGCATCGCGATCGTCGTCGCGCGACCAAAGATCGCTCAGCGCATCGGACGAGATCTCACTGCCGAGTTAAAGCGGCAAGCGGCTGACGACGAAGAGTTGGTCGTCGACTTCTAGAAGTAACGTTCCGTGTCGATGATCCAAGGCCCCCTCTACCGTCGGGAAGCGCAGGCGCTGGCAGCTGTCCAGCGCCTGCGCTTCTTCCCACTCGAAGTTGAGCGTGGCGAGGGGTGCTACTTGATCGAGGTGGGTGGTCGACGCCTTCTCGACCTCTCGGCCACGTGGAGCGCGGCGGGACTCGGATACGGTCATCCACGAGTAGTTCGTGCCGTGAACCAGGCGATGAACTCCATGCCGGGCGTCGGACTTGGTTCGATCTGTCAACCCGAGTCGGTCGCGCTCGCCGAGCAACTGCTGGCCATGGTGCCGGGAGATGGTGACCGGCGCGTCTACCTCGGCCACAGTGGTTCGGACGCGAACGAGGCAGTGGTGCGCGCCATCCGGCGCGCGACGGGTCGTGATCGCCTCCTCGCCTTCCATGGCTCGTACCACGGGGGAATTGCAGGATCGAGCCAATTCTCAGGCTTGATGATTGACCAAGGGGGACCGCGCGACCCCGATACCGAGCTGCTCACCTATCCCACGGCGGACGACCCCGTGTCATTGGAGTCCACCTTCGCAGACCTTGACCTGATGATGGCGTCCGGACCTCCACCGGCCGCCATCATTGTCGAACCGGTCATGTCCGACGGGGGAGTCATTGTGCCCCCCTCCGGGTTCCTTCGCGGACTCCGTGAACGCGCAGCGACTCACGGCGCCCTCCTCATCTGCGATGAGGTCAAGGTGGGCCTCGGCCGGACCGGCCTTCTGCATGCCTTCCAGATGGACGCCGTGACGCCTGACGTCGTGACCCTGGGCAAGTCCCTTGGCGGTGGCCTACCTATCGGGGCGGCCGTGGGGCCAGCCACCGTCCTTGACGTTGCCGAGGCGTTCACCATGCTCACCACCGCGGGCAACCCCGTCTGCTCGGCCGCGGCCCGAGCCGTCCTCGACACCATCCTGGATGAGGAGATTGCAACGCGGGCCAAGCTAGGGGGCGAGACTTTCCTCGGCGGACTCCGCCAACTCGCGGTCGAGCACTCCGGAATCCGAGCCGTTCGGGGCCGCGGGCTGATCCTTGGAGTTGAACTGTCCGACGAGAGTCCCGAGGGCGTTGTAAGGAGAAGGGCTCACAAGGTGGCGTACCGCGCCTGGCAGCTAGGCCTCGTCATGTTCTGCGTCGGCCCCGACTCCGCGGTGCTCGAGTTGACTCCCCCGCTGATCATCTCCCCACAGGAGATCGACGTGGCCCTCGGCATCCTCGACCAGGCGATCCGTGAGGTTGCCACAGGACTCGTGAGTGACGAGGAGATTGCACCGTATCTCGGCTGGTGACTCAGGCGTTGCCTCCACCGTCCACCAATAGAGCAGCCCCGGTGACGTAGCTTGCTTGGTCCGAAGCCAGCCAGAGGACGGCTGCGGCAATCTCCTCGGGCCGTCCCATTCGTCGCAGCGGACGGTCTGCTGCTTCGGCCAACATCACGTCGGTTGCCATACCCAACTGCTGAGCCTCCTCGCGGAGCATCCCCGTATTCGTGTCGCCGGGACACACAGCGTTGACCCGGACGCCCTGGGCACCGTGGTCGATGGCGAGTGCCCTGGTCATATTCGCGACCGCCGCCTTCGAGGCGCAGTACGCGACAGCCCGGGCCCCGCCCTTGAGGCCCCATCCCGAGGAGATGTTGACGATGCTCCCGCCTCCACTGCGCTCCATCACTGGGATTACATACTTGCACAGCAAGAAGACCGAACGGACATTGACTGCCATGACGAGGTCCCAGTCATCCTCTGAAAGCTCCTCGACCGTGGCACGTCGAATGATTCCCGCGTTATTTACGAGAACATCGACACCGCCCCAGAGCGACGTGGCGAGTTCGACACAACTTCGACACGCTTCTGCCGACGAGACATCGGCCGCAATCGCCATCGCATCACCGCCGTCGGCGACTATCGCGTCGGTGACCTGCTGAGCGCGACTTCCGTCAAGGTCGACGACCATCACCTTCGCCCCAGCGCGCGCGAGGGTTTCGGCGATAGCCCGTCCAATTCCCGACGCGGCACCGGTGACGATGGCTCGACGGCCCGTAAGTTCCTTCATGACTTCTCCTCCTCACGAGTGCCCACGCAATAGGGAACCCACTCATTGGGGCCGACGATCACTCGTCGGAACCCACACAGCGCGTCATCGAGCATGGGGTCACCGGTATCCACCAGAAGTGGTCGACCCTCAAGTGCCGCGAGCTTCTCGTGAGTTGCCACGATGACGAGGTGGTCGGGGGCGAGCCTCGAGAGAACCGCGGTGCTGATCTGCTGATTGCCGCGACCCAGCAAGAATCCCTGCCGGCCCGTGGGTGAAAGGATGATCTCGGTATCATCCTCGATCAGAGCGGCCAACTGGTCAGCCGTCACGTCAGCGCCGAGAACACCATCGGTCGTGATGACGTCGACCCCGAGAAGCGTCGTGGTCAAGCCAAGACTTCGGGCAACCGCCTCTGTCGTCGTCCCAGGTCCCAGTGCGTAGCGTCGCCCCGAGACCAGCGAGGAAGCAAGGCTTCCAGCCAACTCGTGAAGCTCCGAACTACCCGCCGAGGCGCCCACCTTTCGCCCTTGGAGCCAGCGGCGTTCACGGGGCGTTCGAAGATGCCCGTAAAGGGTCGACGTGATGACGCCACATCGGACCTCCTCTTCATCGATGTCGACGACGTCGCGCACTTCGGTGAGGCGACGTGGCGAGCTGAGGAAGTCGGCGGCCACTCGCGCCGCGGCGTTTGGGGAGACGGCGAAGACTGACGACTGCATCTTCACTCCAGCGGGAACCCCGAGGACGCATACTCGGTCGTCCGCACCTCGGGCGACGTCACGTGCGGTGCCATCGCCTCCGACGAAGAGCAGGAGATCGACGCCGAGATCAGCGATGGCCCGCACGGCTTCAGTCGTGTCCTCGGAACTCGTCGGGACCCTGACATCATGGATGATCCTCACACGCGACGGAAGCACATCGGCCGCCCGGACGACGTCAGCCCCCATGGGACCCGAGGCCGTCACGATGTCGACGTCGTCGACGCGCGCGAGCAGATCAACCAACGCCAACTCGGCACGCTCGGCTGCTCGGGGGACCGCACCCGCGGCTCGGGCTCGACGCTGCACGTTCTCGCCATCGGAGCCCTTGAGGGCCACTGCCCCACCCAACCCCGCGACCGGATTCACCACGAAGCCGAGGGTGGGGCTCACGTGGTGCCGTTCGCGTGCTTCTTCAAGTAGGCCCTCCATGTGACTGCCCATGTCGTCGGATCATCCAGTGATTGACCGTCAATGTGGTGGACCGGCAAGTTGTAGGGAGCAGCGTGGACCTTGTTGGGATCGCTGCGAGCCTCGCTGGCCACGTGCGCGAGAATCGCTGCGTATTCGTCGAGGTCGTCCTTGGAGAATGACTCGGTCGGTTCGAGAGTGAAGGGCTCTGGCACCACGTACGGGTGGTGGCTGGTCCAGTAGTGGACTCCGAAGTCAGCCGCGCGAACACCTATCTCCTCAGAGTGGATGCCGGTATCGGCATGGAGTCCCTCCCAGCTATAGCGGACTTGCTCGATTCGCCGCTGACCAGGCGAGTAGGGAGCGCTCGCACCCGGGATCTTGGTGACAAGACTGTGGAGGTAGTTGTTGTTGAGAACCGCCGTCTCAGCGACTTTGCGCAGTCCCTCGGCGCCGAGACTCATGATCCACGCGTAGGCCCTCACCACGTTGGGGGTGACTCCGATGAAGGGTCGGACCTTACCGATCGACTGAGGACGATGATCGTCAAGGTAGTAGCCCTCAGGCCCCTTCTCCACGGTCGGGCCGGGCAGGAACGGCGCCAATACCTCGGTGACGCAACACGCCCCGGCTGCCGGGCCGCCACACGCGTGTGGCGTCGAGAACGTCTTGTGGAGATTGAAATGACTGAGGTCGAATCCACACTCCCGTGCGCGCACGATACCGAGGATTCCGTTGGCGTTGGCCTGGTCGTAGACGGCAAGGCCCCCGACATCATGAACGACGTCGACAAACTCCTTGATACGGGAGTTGAAGATGCCGGTGTCCTCGGGATTGGTGATCAAGAGGGCGGCAGTTCGCTCCGAAACAGCCGCCTTCAGCGCCTCGAAGTCGGGCAGTCCGTTGGCGTCAGGATAGAGCGTGATGACCTTGTATCCGGCAGTCTTCGCGCATGCGGCGTTCGACGGGTGCGAGAAGATCGTCGTTATCACTTCGTCACGTTGATCAGCTTCGCCCCTTGAGGCGTGGTAGGCGCGAACCATTGAGACATTCGCGTAGATCGCCGCGGAACCCGCCCCGGGTTGGAGACTGACACGATCCATCCCCGAGATTTCCTTGAGGAGTTGCTCAAGTCGCCAATAGACCTCTAGGACACCCTGGGTCGTACTCACGGACTGGAGTGGGTGGACGTCGGCCAGTCGATGGTTTCGGATCAGCTGGTCGTTGACTTTGGGGCTGTACTTCATTGTGCACGTTCCCTGACCTACGTCGACATTGAGGTCGAGCCCGAGATTCTCCTGAGACAGACGCAGGTAGTGGCGAACGACGTGCAATTGCGATATCTCTGGGAGGGCCGGGGGGCGCTGTCGGCGCACCGCCGCAGGTAGGCTCCCCGGTTCCTCGGCAATCGCGGCAATCACGTCGTCCTCGGCTTGAGGAACCAGAACGCCACGCTGTCCCGGTCGACTCAATTGAAAGATGATCGGCTCGTCCCAACGAGCCTGGTGGAAACGGCGCAACTCCGGCTTGGCCGCGAGAGGCCAACCAGCTGAGGGGACGGAGATCTCATTGGACGAACTCATCGCGAGGTCACCACCTTTCGAACACGTGCTGCCAACCGGTCGATGTCGGCCTGCGTCGTGACCTCCGTCACCGAGACGAGTACGGATTGTCCAAGGTCGACAAACTCCGACGTGAGATCCTTTCCGAGCAGGATGCCCTCATCAAGCAGAGCACTTGCCAAGTCGGTCACCGTAGGTCCGGACGGGTCGAGTTCAACGACGAATTCGCGGAAATGTGAGGAGCTGTAGTGACGAACGGTGATCCCCGGAATCTCATTCAAGACCTTCATCGCGTAACGGGTCCGAGCGAGGATGGTCTCGCCGAGCTCGGTCATACCCTGAGGGCCCATCAGGGCGAGGTAGACCCCTGCGGTAATGCCCCAGAGCGCGGCCGCCGTGCCGACCCACTCCTTACCCCCTTCACGGATAGCGAAGGAGGTCCGTTCGTAAGCGACGTCTCCGAAGCCCAGTTCACCGCTCACGCTGGTCGGCGTAATCCCGAAAAGCCTCGAGGGTAGTTCCTCGACGAAGCGGGGATCGTCGGGGACGGCGATGTAGCCGGCCTGTCCACCCCCGAAGTGCTGGTGCATGCCGAGACTCTGGATGTCTCCGCAGACAATGTCGGCTCCGAGAGTCACGGGCGGCGCGAGCACACCGAGGGATATCGGATCAACACTCACCACGAGGAGTGACCCGTTGCTATGGACGGCTTCCGCGATCTGGGCCAGGCCAGACTCCACCACGCCGAAGTAGTTGGGGCTCTGCACGAGGACCCCCGCTACGTCAGACGTGAGTGCCTCGCGCAGCACCGCGACATCCAGGGTCCCGTCGATTGAATCCGCGGCGACGACGCGGACCTCAAGATCGGGCAGGAGGTAGTCGACAATCTTCGATCGCAAATCAGCACCGGTCGTGCCCGCCACAAGGACCCGCGATCGCCGAGTGATTCGGGCGGACATGCGTAACGAAGTGGCTGCGGCCTGGAAGCCGTCGTAAACGGGAACGTTGACCACGTCCATCTCGAGAAGCTCGCCCATCTGGCTCGCGTATTCAAACAGAGACTGGAAACGACCGTGGTCTTCGTAAGGTTCGCCCGCGTAGGCCGTGAGGAATTCGCTCCGAGAGTTGACCTCGTCACACACGGCGGGAACGTGATGGTTGTAGCAACCGGCCCCAAGAAAGCTGAGCAGATCGCGCGTTGACGCGTTTCGATTCAGCAGACCCTCGACATGACGTACGAGCTCGGCCTCGGAACTAAAGGGTTCGGGTAGGTCGAGAAGACCCTTGACCCTCAACGCGCTGGGAATGGAGGCGTAGATCTCCTCCGTGTCTCGAGCTCCGATCGCTTCGAGCATCCGTGCCCGGACCTCCGGCTCGGAGTTAGGTATATAGGGGTGTGCGCTCGCAGGTGGACCTCCTGCACGTGGTCGACTCATTGTCAATTCGATCTCCCTGGATCCATCGCCACCGAAGGCGAACCTGAAATAGCGTCTTACAAACACTACACTAGAAGCAAATGAAGGTAGAGATGTAATGACTATTCGAAACGACGGGGACACTGTCGGGAACACAGTGGCGGTGGTGACCGGAGCGGCCCAGGGCATTGGCGCCGCCATCACGGAGGAACTCTGCGAACGTGGTTTCCGGGTCGTGGCACTCGACCGCCAGAGTACGTATCCCGAAGCGCTGACATCCGCAATCTCACGCGGCCGCGTCCTCCCCCTCGTCGCCGACGTCACCTCGCGAGACGACGTGGCCACTTCAATGGAGCGAGCGCGTCAAGAGTTCGGGCGTCTCGACGTGGTGGTTGCCAACGCCGGATTCTTCCGTCCGTCTCCTTTTCTGGACGTCGACGAGCCGACCTGGGAACGTCACCTCGCCGTCAACCTGACCGGTGTCTTCAACGTCTGTCAGTTAGGTGCCCGCCTGATGGTCGCCGCAGGTCGACCCGGGTCGATTGTGGTCGTCACGTCGATCGCTGCGGAGATTCCTTCTCGCGGCACAGCGCCCTACGTAGCCTCCAAGGGTGGGGCACAGATGCTGGCCGAAGCAATGGCATGGGAGCTTGGTGACCGTGGTATCCGTGTGAACTGCGTAGCACCCGGCATCGTCGATACTCCACTCAACGCCGACTACCTCGTGGACGAGGCGGCCCGAGCCCGTATAGGCGCCCAGGTGCCTCTCGGGCGAGTGGCGACGCCGGGCGACGTGGCGCATGCCGTGGCGTACCTGGCCGGTGACGAATCGGAGTACGTCACTGGAGTGACGATTCGCGTTGACGGCGGTCGCTTCCTCGGGTGGGTTCCGTAGTCTCGCACAACGTCACAGCGACGTGACTGCCCCCGACCACGCCGCGAGCATTGCCCGTGCGGTGAGTGCGATCGCTCCTTCATCCGGAAGGAATCGCGCATGGTGGAGACCAGGCTCGTGGTCACCCTCATCGAGAGTCCCTGACTCACCGTCGAGAGTGCCACAGTGGCCCTCGACTCCCACGAACATCATCAGGCTCGGGCTGCGGTTCCCGTAGAAGGAGAAGTCGTCCGCCCCGCACGAGCGCATCGGCTCGGCCGTGCGAAGACCGAAGTGGGTGAGCCACGGTTCGACCGCTGCGACCAAGTCGGAATCGTTGACCAGAACGGGGTCACCTTCTTCGACGTCCACGCGAGCCTCACAGCCATAGGCGGCGGCAACGGATTGCGCCGCCGTCGTCATCAACTCGAGTGCGGTAGCGCGGTCGCCACGATCGAGGAGACGCAGCGTCCCGTGGGCTTCGGCGTAATCCGGAATGACATTCGCGGCCGTACCAGCGTTAAGACGTGTGACCGAGAGGACGGCGGGGTGCATCGGGTCGAGACGGCGGCTAATGATGTGTTGAAGGGAGACGACGATCTGACTCAGCGCGAGAACGGGATCATGAGTTCGGTGAGGGTAGCCACCATGCCCCCCAAATCCAGTGACCACGATCGTGAAGGAATCAGCCCCGGCGTTGATCGCTCCATTGCCAGTGGTCACGACACCCCAGGGCACGCGGGAGTGGACGTGAGCGGCGGCCACGGCACGAATCTGATGGGCATCGAGTTGCCCAGACTCGATGACACTGCGGGCACCCGACGGACTCGTCTCCTCACTCGGCTGGAAGATGGCGACGAGTGCGGCCGGCGGGTCACAGGTCGACGCCGTTGCGGCAAAAGCTCGGACAAGCAAAGTGAGGGCGGCGACGTGGACATCGTGTCCACAGGCGTGCATGGCACCGTTCGTCGACGCAAAAGGACTACCCGACCGTTCGACTATCGGAAGGGCGTCGAGTTCCGCTCGCAGGGCGATGGCCGGGAGACTCATGTCGCCGACTCGAACGAGGAGACCGGTTCCGGCCACCTGCTCGACTGTGAGAGGGGCGAGCGCCTCGGTGACGGCCGACGCAGTCTTCTCCTCGGCCCAGGCGAGTTCGGGTTGGAGGTGGATCCTCCGGCGTAGGGCAATGGCGTCCGCTTCGTGTGCGTCGAGGCTCTGACGCACGTTCTCCACGAACTCCTCGAGTGACACCCGCCCTTTCCTACCCCTCGACATTTAGGGTTCCGTAGATTCGGCGCGCATTCCCCGCCAGGATCATCGCCTCGATCCGGTCGGCGTCTGGCTCGGTGCAGTCACCGGTCGCTATCCATGAGGAGAGTGCCTGACGCAGTCCTCGCCGAAACAACGCGGTGCCCACGACGTAGAGCTCTGGCAGAGCGTAGGCATCAGTGCTGAAGAGGATCTTGTGGAAGGAGGAGAGTTCGAGAGAGTGGGATATCACGCGATGACTCTCAGCACCGGTGTAGTGAACGATCGATCCGACGTCGAAGTACACATTCGGGAAGACGGCCGCCAAATACCCGGCCTCGCGCTCGTACGGATAGCAATGAAGAAGGGTTATTGGAACATCGCGGTCAAGAGTGGCCCGGATAAACCGGGTCATGAGAAGGGGGTTGCAACGGTGAAGCTCCAGGTCACCGTCGCCGTAGCCGACGTGGAACTGAATCGGCAAACTCCCTTCGGAGGCCACATCGATGGCCGTCCACAACAGCCATCGAAGAATGATGGGCTCGGTCACCCGTGACCGGTCGCCAGAGGAGAACCATCGGTCGATTGAGGTAAGCGCCTCCTCGTCGCCAGGTCGCTCAGGCTCGAAATCAAGCCCGTGACGGTACGCGATGATCGTCTTGAACCCTACCGAGTCTCGCGACTCCCTTCGTAAGGCATCGGGGTAGTTCGCGAGAAACTCGGTCGCACCGATCCCGGTTGTCGCCAATCGTTCGGCCACCGCTTCAATCCGGCAAATCTCTGCGACGTGGGCTCCGGTCGTGGCGCCCATCTCGTCCGGCGAGAGAAGCATCGACGACGTGAATCCCGTGTCAACCAGGAGTTCGGTAATACCTGTCGCTTCCATGAGGCGCCGATTGACATCGGCTGCTCCCAGCTCGAGACGTCGCGCCATGTACCGTTCGGCCGGGGCCATGGGCTCAAGGTCGAGAAGGGGGCTACACCACCGTCGAACGGCGAGGCCCATCGGACTATCGAAGTGGCTGGTTCCTCCGGGAGCGGGCCAGAACGACTCCGTGATGAACATCTCGAACGCGGGTCGATCGAGGTCGTCACGAACGACCCCGTGGCAATGGTGGTCAATGAGTTCCGTATCGGTCAGTCCCAGCCATTCCAGAGACACTGAAGATCCTCCTAGTAGAGATTGGCGTAGGTGTGGCAGATCTCAGCTGCGGTCGCCCCGTAGAGGGTAGAGACCTCTCGCTGCTTCAAAGCCCGGTAGGTCGTCCGAAGATCACTACTGAGCCACTCGGCGAACATCGGTTCAGCTTCGAAAGCGTCAATCGCCTCGGTGAGAGAGGTGGGTATCGTTTCGATCTCGCTGGCGGCGATCTCGTCGGCACTCAGCACGTCGATATCGTCCATCATGATGTGGGGGGTGTCCAGCCCGCGGCGCAGGCCGTCGAGACCCGACGCAAGGATCGCCGTAAGAACGAGCCACGAGTTCGCCGTGGCGTCCGCAGCACGGAACTCCAGGTTGTACTGGTGGTCGATGCGATCAGTGCCGACAGTGGGACAGATTCGCAACATCGCTTCACGATTCCTGAGTCCCAGGACCGCGCGACCGGCGCTCCACGTGTGTGGGCGCATCCGCAGGTAGGAGACAACGCTCGGCGCCGTGAGTGCACAGACCGCCTTGGCGTGACGAAGAATACCTCCCGCGAATGAGCCACCAACCTCGCTCAACTGCGCAGGACGAGAGGCGTCGAAAAGAACCGGCCGCCCGCTTTCGTCACGGAAGCTGAAGTGAACGTGAACCCCGTTCCCAATCGCATGAGGACTGACGAGTGGGCTGAAGGAAGCCCGCATGCCCTGGCGTCGTGCCAGATCGCGCACGACTTCCCTCAAGAGAATCGCTCGGTCGGCCGCGACGATTCCTTCGGCGGGCACGAGGGTGATCTCGAACTGATTCCGCCCGAACTCGGCGAGCCAGGTGTCGGGCTCGAAACCGGCGCCGGCGAGGGAGGACCAGAGCCGCGAGCCGAATGGCTCGTAGTACTGCAATGCGGCGACGCTGAACGAAGGACCTCCACGTGGCATCGGGGTCCAGTCCTGGTCGAGGAGAGTGAACTCGTGCTCGAAGCTCGAGTGCATCGTCAACCCGAACTCCTCCTTCAGGGCGGTCAGGACCCGCTTCAGCGAATCGCGGGGGCAGGACGACCAGGGCGTCAGGTCCGTGTTGACGATATCGGCCAACAGGACCTGGAATCCTGAGTGACCCTCCGCCCCCTCAAGCTGGATGGAGGCCGAGGTGTCTGGACGAAGTCGAAGATCACCCGTCGACCCGAAGACGTTCGGCTCCTCGAGTTCCCCGAATGCCGAAATGGCGAGATTCGCCGGTACCCAGCCAACACCACTTCCGAGACGATGCTCCAACTGCTCCGATGAGAACGCACGACCTCGAACCTGGCCGACCAGGTCGGCCGTTGTCACCAGGACCAGATCCTCATTCCTCATCTCTCCGCCTCCTCATTCGACATTTCGCCCCAACGGACGACGCCTCTCTCCGTAATGCGCTCGTACTCGGCGATCCGCTGACGCCCAGGCTCGCCGATGGCACCGACGAGTCCCGCAATGGTGGCTTCCACGACCGCGAGCGCCGGCACCAGTGTTTCAAATGGAGTGGGTGATTCAACGACCGTGGGCAGGACTACTTGGGCGACTTCGGCCACCGGCGAGAGCCACCTATCGGTGAAGAGGATGATGGAGGCACCCGCCGCAGCCACGGCACGAGCTCCCTCGATTGTGGTCATCTGGTATCGGCGGAAGTCAAAGACGACAAAGACGTCGCGTCGGCCCGCGTCGAGGATGGCGGCGGCCCACGTACTCTCCTCGTGGCCAACTAGGTACGTCTGCGATCGGAGCTGCTGCAGGTGGAGGTGGAGGTATCGAGCGAGGACATGGCTGTAGCGCCCTCCGACAATCCAGACCCTCTTTCGCGGATCGGCCAACAAGTTCACGGCGGCGTGAAACTCGCTCGGGGGCAGAGAGTCGAACGTTTTCTGGACGTCATCGACGAAGAACGCGCTATGGCGGCCCAAGATTTCGTCCAATTCACTGATCGGGGTTGTCGCCCCGTATCGCATCGCTGGCGACGCCATGCGAGAGTCCAGTTCAGCTCGAACGGCCGCCTGGAACTCGATGAAGCTGTCAAAACCCAGCCGGTTAACGAAGCGGATGACCGTGGGTCCGCTGACGTCGGCCAGCTTCGCAATCTTCGCGATTGTTTCGAGCCCGATCGTCGGGGTGTTGGTCAGAATGACTCGCGCCACTTTGCGCTCCGCCGTACTGAACTGGTCCATCTTCTGGCGCAACTCATCCCAGATAGACAGCGGGATCGGTCGGTCCGTTGCCGCGCCGGGTCCTTTGTTAACCTTCGACGGGCTCTTACTCATATAGCAATACATACTACACATCGCCCAGAGTTTAAGAGATTCGGAATATTCATTCCGACCGCCCGACAGCCTTGAATCGGCCACCGACCTCAGAATCTCCCCAAGTCCGGGCCGGGAGCCTCGCAAGCACATCGATCGATCTGGTCCCGCGCCCGACGCAAAGACCTCTCCCCTGGTCACACCGACACGCGATCGACTCGCGGCACTCAGTGTCGCCGTCAGCGGGACCTGGGTGACCTCCGGCCTCGTCATCAAGAGTCCTTCACGGTGCGGTGCTGAGCTTCGTCCGTGACTCGTCACAGCGCTGATGCGTCGAGAGGCCAAGCCCGGAGGTACAGGAGTCGTTCTTACGTGATCTGACACCACCGCCACCCGGACGAGGCCGTAGGGTTGTCCCACCTGGGGGTGAGAGTGAACGACGAGATCGATCTGGCAGTTTCCGCGCACGGGTACGTGCGATCCGAGGAGTTGCCGACTACCTTCGCGGGCGCTGCGGAACGACTCCGACTCAACGAAGGTTGGCCCGACCCGCTACTGGACGGCGAGCGAGTCCTTCGTGCCGACCTCGCCCTCCTAGGTGCGTGGGTCAGAATCCGCCACTGACCCGACCTCGGCTGTGAGAATTGTCTATGACCTTCCTGTGCGAAGACGATCGGCTGTTCCAGGTGGAGGCTTGCGAGTCTCGGGCTCGCGAAGTGTCCCAGCCAGCCGGCCGCGACAAGACCTTTCGCCCCTACGACCAACACCAGAACTTCCTCTTGCCGCCCTCGCTCGACGACTGGCTGCCCACCGAGCACACCGCCCGGTTCCTCTCCGAGACGGTGGACTGCGCCCTCGATCTCTCGCTGATCTACGACTCCTACACCAACGCGACCGGTGCGCCGCCCTTTGACCCGGCGATGATGGCCAAGCTCCTGCTCTACGGCTACTCAATCGGGGTGACCAGCTCGCGCGAGATCGAACGACGCTGTGCGACTGACGTCGCCTTTCGCTGGTTGGCGGCGAACGCGGCGCCCGACTACCGCTCGATCTCGCGCTTTCGTCGCCGCCACCTCGGCGCGCTCGAGGACCTCTTCACCCAGGTGCTCGTGCTCTGTGAGCGAGCCGGTCTGGTCGGACTCGGACGCGTCGCCCTGGACGGCACCAAGGTTCGCGCGGCGGCGAGTAGACACAAGGCCATGAGCTATGACCGCATGGGCAAGCGCGTTGAGGAGTTGCGCGGTGAGGTCCGAGCGCTGCTCGAAGAGGCCGAGGCGACCGACGCGAAAGAGGACGAGGAGTTCGGGGAGCGCCGCGGTGACGAGCTGCCCCCGGAACTCGCAACCAAGCAGGCACGCCTGGCCGCGATTTTGGCGGCCAAAGAGGCCCTCGAGGCCGAGGCGAGAGCGAAGGCCGCGCGCGAGACCGAGAAGAAGGCCCTCGCCAAGGGCGCGAACTCCAAAGAGGCGAAACGAGCGGGCGAAGAGGCGACCAAGACCGCCAAGGTCAACCCGCGGTCCCAGCGCAGCTTCACCGACCCCGACGCGCGCATCATGAAGACCGCCGACGGCTCGTTCCACTACTGCTTCAACGCCCAGACGATCGTCGACGAAGGGGCTCAGGTGATCCTTTCGACCACGCTCACCCAGGACGCCACCGACGTGCACCAGCTCACCGCGATGATCCAGGCCACCACCGAGCAACTGACCCGCGCCGGGGTCACCGAGTCCCCCCGAGTGTTTCTCGCCGACGCCGGCTACTGCTCGACCGAGAACATCGACGCCACCGCGAACGGCCCCTGCGACGTGCTCATCGCCACCGGGCGCCAACAACACGGCGAGCGAATCACCGACTCACCGAGGGGTC
>JAJZSX010000017.1:0-15386 GCA_021849435.1 Actinomycetes bacterium
GGTTTTGGTCATCCTCGCGTCATCGATGTCCACGAGTGGCCCGAAGTAAGGATTTGTTGCCGCATTGTTCACGAGGACGTCCAGCGAGCCACAAGTCGCCACCACCCACGCTGCGAGGTCGATCGCACTTTCACGCGACCCCGCGTGCGACGTGCGGATGAAGACCCGCGACTCGTCAGGGAACGTCGCGCGCGCCGATTCGAGCTGATCGAGGTGGCGCGCCGTGATCACCACGCGGGCGCCCTCGTTCGCGCACGCTCGCGCAATCGCCAGTCCGATACCGCGGCTCGCTCCCGTCACGAGGACAACGCGGTCCGCCAGTCGACCAGTCTCGCGCGGCACCCGTCTAGCGCGAAGCTGTCGCGCCGCGCCGGGCGACCGCGTCCATTGCCACCGCCACTAACAAGACCAGGGCCGTAGCTATGTATTGCGTCGCCGCGCTCATACTGATCAGCGCCATACCGTTGTAGATAGTCGCGATCACCAGTCCACCAATCACCGCGTGGATCATCTTGCCTCGCCCACCGAACAGACTGGTTCCGCCGATGACCGCCGATGCCACCGCGAGTAGGACGAGGTTGGGGTCGACGTTATCTGAGATTCCACCGAGGCGCGACGCATAGATCAGCCCGGCAACACCGGCCGTGAAACCCGTGAACACGAAAGCGAGCAGTCGATATCGGTTGACGTTCACCCCGGCGCGACGAGCCGCCTCGGCGTTGCCGCCGATGGCGTAGATGTAGCGCCCTACCCTCGTACGCGTCAAGATGAAACTCCCAGCCGCGAGCATTGCGATGTCGACGGGGATTGCGTAGGGCATACCCTCCAACACGATGAAGGTGCCACGATTCCGATTGAAGATCAAGACCAGCACCACACCCGCGATGATGAGCGCCACAGCTTTTGCGATCGTAACGAAATGGGGCACCGAATCGAGTCCGCTCGTACGACGCGACTGGTCTCGCCGCACGATGAGGTAGATCAGTACCGCCAGGCATGCCAGGACGAAGATCCACGTCCACACTGGCGAGAGATTCGCGTTGACGAGGTCGTAGAGGACCTTCTCCTGCACGGGGATCGTCCCACCCGTCCCCTGACGGTCAACGAAGAAGATGAGCACGCCCTCCCATCCGAGGAGGCCGGCCAGGGTGACGATGAAGGACGGCAGACGCAGCCTGATGATGATGAAGCCCTGCAACGTGCCGATGGCAGTGGTGACGAGTATCGCGAGCGGTAGCGCGGCGAACCACGGCCAGTGGAATTGATTGTCGAGCAGGATCACCGCCGTCGTGGCACCAAGTGCGCTCACGAACCCGACGGACAGGTCAATCTCGCCGAGCAGGAGCAGCCAGATCTCGGCCATCGCCAGCAGGATAAAGATCGTCGCTTGGACGAAGAGGTTGGTCAGGTTCCCCGAAGAGAGAAAGACGCTGTTGCGTATCTGGAAATAGATGACCAGGACGATGAGCCCGAGGAGAATGGGCAGGAGCCCCTTGTCACCCTGACGCAGCCGCTTGAGTTGACCCCGCAATGCACCGTCGGCGTTTGCGCGCACGACGACTGCGGTCTCGGAATTGTCAGACACCGAAGAATCCTTTGTTCGTGTACTTACTTGGCCGAGGCCGCGACATCGGACCGTGAACCACCGGTGGTGATGATCTCGACTGCGCTCGAGGTGTCGTAATTGGCGGCCGGGCCACTACTGACGAGCGTGCCGAGGTACATGACCGCGATCCGGTCGGCGACCTCGAAGACGTCGACGAGGTTGTGTGAAATGACGAGCACGGCGATACCGCGAGATGCCAGCCGCTTGATCAGATCGATGACCTGAGCCGTCTGCGAGACGCCCAGCGCAGCCGTCGGCTCGTCCATGATGACCAGTTTGGATTCGTGCATGACCGCCCTCGCCACGGCGATCGCCTGCCGTTGGCCACCCGAGAGCGACCCGACCAACTGACGAACCGACTGGACGGTTGAGACGGACAGCTCGCTCAACACACGCTTGGTATTGAGCTCCATCTTGATCTCGTCCAACGTGAAGTGGCGGCTCTCTTCGTGGCCGAGGTACATGTTCTGGACGATGTCGAGGTTGTCGCACAGCGCGAGGTCCTGATACACCGTCGCGATACCGAGGTTCTCGGCGTCTCGCGGCGTGTGCATCGTGACTTTACGCCCCTCCCAGAAGATGTCACCGCTCGTGGGTGCGTAGATACCGGCGATGGCTTTGATCAGCGTCGACTTACCGGCACCGTTGTCGCCGATGAGCGCAGTGACCTGGCCGGCTGGAATGTCAAGGTCTACGTGCTTGAGCGCCTCAACAGCGCCGAAGCTCTTGGTGATACCCCTCAGACTCAGAAGGGTCGACGACGCGACCCCCGAATCACCGGATACCGACACCCCATTTGGGGGCGTGAAGGGACTCGTCGATTCGGGGGTCGTCGTCATCGTTAGGAACTACTTGATCCCGTACTTCGAGCAGTCCTGCGCGTACGTCGGCTGCGGTGAGCCGGCGACGGTGGGTGCTGCACTCGTGCAGAGCGCCGAAGCCTTGATGACCTTGTCCTTGATGACCGTCTTCTGAACGGTGGACGCCGTCACCCACTCAGCAGTCAGAAGGACCGACGGGACCTTCTTCAAGCTGTTGATGGTCGCAACCGAGTCAATCGACGTGCCATTGACCAGACCCTTGGGAGGACGAATGCCCGCACGCAGGTAGATCGCCAACGCAGCCGCGGCCTGAGCCTCGAGCCAGATCGGCTTGTAGACGGTGCCGCACTGGTAGCCAGAGATGATGTTCTGGAAGCCGGTCAGCGTTGCGTCTTGACCCGTGAAGGGAATCGTCTGCGGCTTGAGGCCCTTGCCCTGCAAGTAGCTGATGATCGGCGCAGCGTTCTCGTCGTTCGGCGTGACGACCGCGTTGATCTTCGGGTTCGCCGTGTAGGCGCCCTGGAAGTCAGTCAGTGCAACCGACGGCGTCCATGTCCCGACGTTCTCAAGCACGGTGTTGGCCGAGCCGCTCTTCGTGTTGTAGCCGGCTCCGTTCAGCACGGCATCGTAGCCCTGGGCGAACAACGTGGCGTTGTTGTCGGTGGGTGCGCCCTTCATGACGTAGACCACCGGGTTGTTGATCTTCCACGCAGTCAGGCACGACAGCATGCCCTTACCGATAAGCGTTCCCACGGCCACGTTGTTGAAGCTCACGTAGTAGCTACGTGCGCCACCGAGCGTCAGGCGGTCATAGTCGATCACCTTCACACCACGGGCCTTGGCGTAGGCCTCAATCACCGCACCGGTGGTCGAGTCCAGCGGGTCGAGCAGCAGCACCTTGGCACCGCGGGCGATGGCCGCCTGGGCGTCGGTGTACTGGGTCGTGTCGCTGCCTTGGGCGTTCTGAATTGTGAACTGGTTCCCCTTCAGACCAGCTGCCAGGAATGCCTTGCGCAGGTACGGCGCGTCAAACTCGGTGTACCGCGTCGACGTAACCGTGTCGGGCAAAATGACCGCAATCGATCCCTTGCCCTTCGCGGCGATGTGCTTCAGCAACTTCATCGTCGAGAAACTCGTGTTGAACGTCTTGTCTGAAACTGTCCCCGCGCTCGCGGAGCTCACGCCCGGCAGCATGGCAGTCACAAAACTCCCCACCAATGCTACGGACGCGAGGGTCCTCGCTGTTTTGAACTTCATTCTCCCCAACCCTTCTGTGACGTCCCGCGACGTCGTTGTTTGTTAAAACTGCATGAACAAACCGTGATCGGCGTTCGAAGAGCAAGATAGCACCTGAACTTGTGTGTGTACCACCACCCAAAGCATTTGCCAGCACATCAAGAGTCGTGGCTCGTGCCCGTTCCACCACAGTCGTTTCACGTCGCCTCTGAGCGCGTTCGTAACGTCGGTTCTTGGAAGGCGAGAACCCGATCCATCGTCTCCATGATCGCGACCGTCTCGTCCAAGGGCATCGTGGGGCTTTCGGTCATGCCGGACCTGATGCACCTCGCCACCTCGACGGCCTGGTAGTGCAGTCCTCGCCCTTGAGTTGCGAATTCGTGACGGGTCGACTCCCCGGATCGCCGTGTCAACGTAAACGACGTCGGCGCGTAGAAATCGCCATCCACGTCGATGCGTGCGTCGGTCCCGACAATGCTCGCGCGCGTCGCGCTGCGTGCGAGCGAGGTGCACGTGAGTACCGCGTGCGCCCCTGACTCGTAACCGAACACCATCGACGTCTGCCCGTCGACGCCCGTGAAGCTCGGCGTGACGGCTGCGATCACCGTACTCGGGCGCCCGAGCACCATCGACGCGAACGAGATCGGGTAGACGCCCAGGTCAAGTACTGCACCACCGCCCAATTCGGGTGCGAACAGACGAAAGCGCGGATCGAGTTCGAACCACTTGCCGTGGTCGGCGTGCACGGCGACCACGCCGCCCAGCGCGCCGTTCGCGAGCAGTCCTCGGATCGCTTCAATGTGTGGCAGGAAACGCGTCCACATGGCCTCCATCGCGAAGAGACCGCGGGCGCGCGCTTCAGCCACGACGCGACGCGCCTCACTCGCGTTCATCGTGAACGCCTTCTCCACGAGCACGTGTTTGCCGTGGGTCAGTGCAAGCAGCGCGTTCTGCTCGTGCATCGGGTGCGGAGTGGCGACGTACACGGCTTCCACCGTGGGGTCGGCGACCAACGCCTCGTATGAGTCATGACGACCCGCGACGTTGAACGCGTCGGCGTAGCGATTCATCGTGTCGCTCGAACGCGATCCGACCGCGATGATCACGCCCTCGTCTATCAACGCGAGGTCACGGGCGAAGGTTTGGGCGATGCGGCCCGTACCCAGGACACCCCATCGAACGGGTTTGTTCACTCCAATTCCCCTTGTCTCGCGACGATCTTTCGGTGTCCGATGGTACCCGCCTGCAATGTGAATCGCGGTACCCGTAGTGAACCGTCGCAAGTCCACCTTTCCAACGAACTAACGAACTAACGAACTAACGAACTAACCAATCGTGATGGTGTCACAACTACGGAATTACGATTCGCACGGGCAAATCTTCCGTTCCGAGAGAATCCTTCGGGAAGTGGAGAAGCTACGTCGTCAAGCGTTAATTATGCTTGACGTGAGGGTCACTCAGATCGAAGTCCGGTGATAGTTCCGAGTAATGATTCGGCGGTAAATTGGTCAGTCGGAGCGTCACGTACCACTGAACCGAGACGCAAGACCACAATCCGATCGCAAATCTCAAGAATGTGCGGCAACGTGTGCGAGATGAAGATCACGCCGAGTCCGCGATCTCTCGCAGCGCGCATCACCGACAGCACCTCGCCCGCCTGGCGCGCACCCAAATGGTTCGTTGGCTCATCGAGGATGATGACTTTCTGCGCCCAGGCGACGGCGCGCCCGATCGCTACCGCCTGACGCTGTCCACCAGAAAGTTGTCCGACCGTGCGTTTCGAAGCGTGGACGGCAATACCGGTGCGTTCAAGATCTGCGGCAGCTTCGGCGTCCATTTCCTTCTGGGCTAAGAAACCCAGCTTCCCGAGAATGCCTCGCTTCATCTTCTCGCGACCGAGAAAGACATTCGCCCCAATGGTGAGGTCCAGCGCGAGACCCGAGTCCTGATAGAGCGTTTCGACACCCGCGAGCATCGCGTCATGGGGCGACTTCCAGTGGCGTTCGACACCGTCGACAATCAGTTCGCCACCGTCAGGTTGATAGACCCCCGACAGGACCTTGACTAGTGACGACTTCCCGGCTCCGTTGTCACCAACGAGTCCCACGATTTCGCCCGAGTGTATAGAAAGCGATACGTCCTTGACCGCTGCGACACTCCCGTAGTTCTTGTAGATGTTCCGTGCTTCGTAAAGCGGGGTGCGGTCACTCATATGTCCGTCCTCGACCCTTTGCGTAACGCCTGGAATGCCGCCGCCAAGGCAATCAAGATAGCCACGGCAACCTGATTGAAATTCGGCGAGACATTCATGATGATCAGTCCACTTGAGACGATTGTCAAGATCAATGCGCCAAGAATCGTCCCGGTTAGCTGCGCTGAACCACCGGTGAGACGTGCGCCCCCGATGACGACGGCGGCGATTGCGACGAGTTCAGTCCCGACTCCCGCTGATGGGGCGCCCGATCCCAAGCGCATATAGATGAACATGCCGGTCAGCCCTGCAAGTGCCCCTGACAGCACGTAGACCCACGTCAAATGTCTGCGAACGTTGACGCCCACCGCGCGCACCGCGAAGGCGTTGGAGCCAATGGCGAAGGTGTAACGCCCGAACTTGGAAAAGTGGAGGTAAAGACCCGCCGCGATCGTGATGAGGATAATGACGATGTCTGGGTATGAGAAGACGCCGAGTCGCGGCTCGGTGAGCGTGATGGCACCAAAGTTCGAACCGACTGGCGCACCGCCGGTCAGCACCAGGCTCATGCCCTCTGCCGCTCCCATCGTGACGAGGGTGGCCACGAAGGGGACGAGTTTGGCGTAATGCATCAACGCCGCATTGATCAAACCAATGCCGACGCCGACCCCGAGGCACACCAGTGTGCCGACGCCCAGGACCAGCCACTCCCCGTGCGCCGACAGATGCTCCATCACGATCGCTCCAACGACGCCTGCGAATCCCGATGCACCCCCGACAGAGAGGTCGATCCCGCCCGTGGCAATCACGAATGTCTCGCCAACTGCGAGCAGCACCAGCGTGCTGAAGTCGGTGATGTTGTTGCCGATTTCACTGGCGGATGCGAACACCGAGTCGTTGAAGGTGAAGAACATGAAGATCGCGACGAACACGATGAACAACATGAACTGCTGATTGCCGATCAGTCGGCGTACCAACGATGTCGGTTCGCCTTCGTTACTGATCGGGGCGATCGATTCACTCGCCGAGTGGGACACGACCTCGCCTCCTCATCAAATTGCGGCAACGACAACCACGCCCAACGACGTCCACACGTGGGCGTCGTTGGGCGTGGGCGCCATTCCCAGCGTCTAGGCCGTCTGGTAGGTGTACTTGGCGAGCAGGGCCGCGGGAGTCCTCGGCGTCAGGGTCACATTGGGCAACGTGATCAAGTGCTTGATCCCCTTGGCGTTGTGGTGCCTGAGATAGTTCACCGCGTTGAGCACGGAAAGCATGCCCTCCTTGGCGGGGTTCTGAGCGATCAACGCCGCGAAGATGCCCTTCTGGAGCAGGCTCACGTTGGTGCTGTAGGCGTCGTACCCGACCAATGCCACCTTGCCCGCGCCACACGACTTCGCACTGCAGGCCAGGCCGGCCGCTTGCAGTGCGCTCGCTGCCCCTTCGGCGTTGGTGCCGTCAATGGCGAAGATCCCGTTCAGCGGCTCCGAACTCCCCTGACCGTATTTGGTGAGCCATCCTTGGATATTGGAGTTGGCGGTCGTTGGGTTCGACTGTGAGTACGCTTCTGCCACGATTTTGATACCCGGATACTTCTTTGCCACCTCTGATTTGAAGCCCTTGAACCGGAGCACGTTCGTGGTAGCGGTCGGCGACGTCATACCGACGGCCACGTTGTACTTCTTGCCCGCTTTGTAACCCATTGCCTTGGCGAGCGCATCTGCGGCAGCCGCACCGCCCTGTGCGTTGTTACCCGTGACGAACGAGATGACCTTGGAAAGGTTGGCAACCGACGAGTCGACGTTGAAGGTCGCGATACCGTCGTGCACTGCCTGGTTGACGTAGGGCTGCAGCGCCTTCGGGTCCGTGGGTCCGAGCACCAGGGCGCTGGGCTTGCTGGACTGCAGTTGCGAAATGACCTGCTGGACGATAGGGATCTGCGTCGAAGGCGAGTACTGCGAGGGGTTGCCTTGCCAGATCAGATTCACCCCGAGCTTCGTCGCCTCAGCTTGAGCGCCAGCGTTCATCGAGATGAAGAATGGGTCCGCCTCGGCCCCGACCACAAAGGCGACCGTTATCTTCTTCGCGGAGGCACTCGCGACAGATGACGAGCCAACACTTATCAACGCGAGGGAACTCGCCACCAGCGCCCCCGACAGAACTGACTTGGCACTGATGAACCGTGTCATCCTGCCTCGTCCCAACCGCGATTGGTCTCTCTTCATTGGTTCTCCCCCTGATATTCGGTACGTCGAGCACTTCCCAACGCCCGTCAGACAACGTTGTCTAGAGATTAGCGACCGTGACTTCGCGCGTCAATGCAGCACACGAGAAATTGTGACGCTACCGCCGCGGTCGAATCTCGCCCGAGCCGCGCGCGACATACCTCGTCGAAATGACCACCCGCTGGGTCGCCGAACGGTCGCCATCCAACCGGTTGAAGAGCAGCTCGGCCGCTCGACGACCGATCATTGACACCTCTTGGGCCACGACGGATACGGCGGGTACGAGCAGGTCGGCCAGCGGGAAGTCATCGAAGCCGACCAGCGCGGTGCGTCTCTCGACATCGTGGGCACGCAGCGACCTGACCGCACCAATGGTGAGGATATTGCGACTCGCAAAGATGGCCGTTGGCGGGTCGCTGAGCTCTAGCATCCGGTCGACCAACATCGATGCCGCAGAACTGGATCGAACGTTGAGGTGGACGAGTTCACTTGCGACCTCCAGCCCACGGGCCCGATGCGCCTCCTCGTAGCCCAAGTACCGCTCGCGCGCCGTCCACAGGACGGCGTCGTCGCCCAGGAACCCAATTCGTTGATGTCCGAGGTCCAACAGCCGGTCGATTGCGCGTGCAGTTCCGTCGCGGTTGTCGCTCAATACATGGTCGGCGTCCAGATCGATCGGCGGCCGATCGACGAAGACGAAGGCGGTTCCTGCGTGTTGGTCGCGCGCTAGGTAGTCGTGTGACTGACTCGCTGGAGCCAGAATCATGCCGTCCACCTGGTGGCTCGACATCGACGTCGCGAGCGATCGTTCGCGGTCCGCACTTTCGTCAAGACTTCCCGCGAGCACCGAGACGCCCCGCCGCGTAGCCACCTCCTCGATAGCGCGAATGATCGTCGCCGAGAACGGGTTGGAAAGGTCTTCGAGTAGGACGCCAATCGTCGACGATCGACCGTCTAGGCGACGAAGCGACCGCGCCTTGAGGTTCGGTCGATACGAGAGTTTCTGAACCGCGTCCTCGACCCGCTGCACCAATTGCTCGTTCACGTTCGATTCGTGATTGATCACGCGAGAGACCGTCTTCAAACTGACGCCGGCAACGTTCGCGACATCCTTCATCGTCGCTCTCGACGTGATCATTGGTTCGTCAGGTTCGTTAGACACGAACTCTCCTCACGCGTTCAAGCACCACCCGCCAATGCGGTGAACGTCAGTGTAACGAGATAACGTTGTCACATCAATGACGCGAGTCTGGGGAACCGTGAGCGCAGTATCGAATCACAGACGGGTGGCGGCCATGGGGACTGACGAGGTCGTCGTCGTCGGCGAGAACCTCGTCGATCTGGTGATTGGCGACGAAGGCGTCACGCCGATTCCCGGCGGTGGACCGTTCACGGTCGCACGGACGATCGCGCGGCTCGGGTTTCGACCGCACTTTTTCAGCGGCATCGCCAACGACCGTTTCGGCGTCCAGCTTCGCGACACGCTCCTGGACGACGGCGTGGTCATCACGTTCGATCGACCATCAACGAGACCAACCAGCCTCGCAGTCGTGGACTCACGAGGGGCCTCGACGAGTTACACCTTCTACCTGAGCGACACCGCAGCCTTCGAGATCGACGCCGCCACAGCGCTTGAGCGATACCACGGACTCGTGGCGCCCGCCGCACTCTATGTCGGGACACTCGGGCTTCTCGTCGAGCCGATGGCTAGCGCCGCGACATCTTTGGTGGTGGCAGCCGATCCCACCACCCTGGTCGTCGTCGACCCGAACTGCCGCCCGAGTGCCACGACCGACCCGAGTCGTTACCGGTCTCGTCTCGATGATCTCTTCGCACGTGCCGACGTCGTCAAGGTCAGCGTCGACGACCTCGAATTCATCGACCCCAACCGTGAACATCTCGACACCGCTCGATCTATCGCCGAGCGCGGAGTGCCCTGGATCATCGTCACCGACGGCCCCCGGCCGGTCCGGCTGCTCAGCCCCCGTGGCGTGTCCCACTTCCCCGTCGACGACCGGTCCGTCGTTGACACGATCGGTGCCGGTGACGCGCTGGTGGGCGGCTTCCTCTCGTGGTGGGTTGGACATCACCTCGACCGGCGCGCCATTGACGACTACGACGCTGTCAGCGACGCACTGACCGCCGCGATGGCAATCGCCGCGATCACATGCGAACGTCGCGGGGCGCTCCCGCCGATGCGCAGCGACCTCGGGGATACCCCGTCCTGGCGGTGGCTCACGGCGCCGCACCGGTCCGACTCGTCGACCTAGACCCGTAACATCTCGCCATGAATCGATTGGCCTTGTCGACCTCGGCGTACCTGCGACAACACGCCGACAATCCCGTTGACTGGTGGCCGTGGGGCGAAGACGCGCTCGAGCGCGCGCGCGAACTCGATCGGCCCATCTTCCTCTCCATCGGGTACGCCGCCTGTCACTGGTGTCACGTCATGGCCCACGAGTCATTCGAAGACCTCGCCATTGCCGAGTTCCTCAACAAGCACTTCATCGCCATCAAGGTCGACCGCGAAGAACGACCCGACCTCGACACGATCTACATGACGGCGACCCAACTGGTCAAAGGACAGGGGGGGTGGCCGATGTCGGTCTTCCTCACGCCCGATGGACGGCCCTTCCTCGCTGGGACCTACTATCCACCCTCCGATCGCGCCGGAACCGTCGGGTTCCCGAGGCTCCTGCGAGCGGTGCGCGACGCCTGGACCAACGCGCGGACGCTCGTGACTGACCAGGCGGATCAACTGGACGCCGCGCTTCGACGCGAGGTCTCCTTCATCGACCACCTCACTGAACCCAGCGAGCGCCTCGATCTCGCGTCGATTCGGCGCCGCCTGCGCGAAGAGCTCACGTCACGCCTCGATGAGCACGGTGGTTTCGGCCGCGCACCCAAGTTCCCGCGCCCGAGTTACGTGGACGCCCTCATGGACGGCGATGACGAGACCTCGCGTCAGGCCGCGACGCTCACACTTCACGCGATGTCCCATGGTGGGCTCTACGACCACTTCGGTGGTGGCTTCGCGCGTTACAGCGTCGACGATCGGTGGCGCGTGCCGCACTTCGAGAAGATGCTGAGCGACCAGGCGCTGCTAGCCCTGTGCTACTTGCGAGCCCACCGGCGAACGGAGAACGACGAGTGGCACGACGTCGCGCTTCAAACCCTGCACTTCGTTCGACGTGAGCTCGCGACCCCCGACGGCTACGCGTCCTCCCTCGACGCCGACGCGGCGGGCATCGAGGGCTCACACATCACCTGGACGCCGGACGAGGTGACGGCGGTGCTTGAAGAAGCCGGCCTGGCCCACCTCAGCGATGCGGTCATGCGACGGTGGCAGATCACCCCATCCGGTGACCTCGACGGACGATCGGTGCCCAACCTGGCACCGGGTGAACCGTTCGTGACGCCCATGCACCTCGACCTTGCCCACCGCGCCCTTCAGGTCGCGCGCCAACGGCGCCCCCAACCGTCGCGCGATGACAAGGTCGTGCTTGAGTGGAACGCCATGGTGGCACGCGCCTTCTTCGCGACCGGCGACACCGATCTCATCGCCGACGGTCGTGCGCTACTCGATTCGCTGCGAGCGACGCACCTGATCGATGGGACGTGGTTCCGAGTCGGGCAACGGGCGGCGCACGCCACAGCGAGTGACCTCGCGTGGCTCATCGACGCCGAACTCGACGCGTTCGAGGTGAACGGGGACGATTCGTGGCTCCAATGGGCCCGTGATGACGCGGCCTACCTCCTCGCCCACTACTGGGACGGACCCCTACCCACCCGCGACGAATCGGTCACGGGCACCGGGCTCTACGAATCAAGTGACCTCGTCACGGACGTCCTCGTGCGCACCAAGGGTCTCTTCGACGGGGCCACACCCTCGGGCCACGCCGTGGCGACCCGGGCTCTGGCCCGGCTCGGCCTCATCGACGAGCGCGCCGACCTCCTCGGGGCCGCCCAGCGACTCGTCGAGGTGGCCGGCAACCTTTTGACCAATCACCCGACCAGCGTTCCCGATCTGGTCGACGCCGCCGGTTTCGCCCTCGACGGCGTCGAGGTCGTCATCCCGGGACCCGTGAGCCCCCTCAGCGGTCACCTACGATTGATGTCCATGCCACACGCCGTTCTCGTCACCGGATCGGGTTCCTCGCCGTTACTGGCCGGACGCAAGCCCGGTTGGGCCTACGTCTGTCGGCGCGGCGTCTGCCTCGCACCGGTTCGCACCGTCGATCAACTCGACGATCAACTCCGCTCGATTCGCTGATGGCGCTGCTCTCCCGCGACCCGGCCGTTCGTGAGATCAAGCAGCTCGTCGAGCGCATGGTGCACCATCCGACCGTCGACCTCTCGCCGAACTCGACGATGTTCGGCCTCGTCCTGGGCTCGACCAACGAGACCACCACCGTGATGGACCTCGCCTCGCACACCATCGTTCGCTGGCGTATCCCCTGGCCGAGGGGGGTTGAGACCGACCTGGTCACGTTCGACGTCGTCGAGGGGCAGTTGGCGGGCGACATCGAGCGCACCGACCTCGCCCAACCCGAGGCAGTCACCATCGCCGACCTCCCTCGACGTCTCGGGTCGTATCGGGGCAGACACATCCGTCACTGGCTTGAAGAGCTCGCAACGCCCGCCGATGGCCCCTTGTTCGGCTTCCGGGGTCCGAGCGCCCCGTACTGGGAGTTCCGCGGCGAGCGACCGAGCGTCGCGCTCATCGCCGCCGATCGGGGACCGCAGCTGCTGCGCCGTCACGACGACGGATCGACGTGGGTGCGCTTCGGGTGGTTCGGCGACGATGTCTGGCTCGTCTGCGAGGACAGCCACGCCATCCGAACAATGGAGGCGACGCGCCAGTCGTCCCTCGCGGGCAAGGACCTCGCCACGTCGCTCGGGTTTCGGCCCACCTACGTGCTGACCACGCTGTCACGCCCCGTTGACGGCCACTGTTACAAGAGCTGCACGGGACTACTGCCCCGGGGGTAGCGAATCCGTCTAAGCGCTAGCGGGGCAGTTTGCCCGACGCGAGCGATTCCGCCATCGCCCAGCCGAAGGCGATGAGTCGTTGACCGGCCTCTGGACACAAGTCCGCGAAGAACTCGTCGGCGCCGTCGGGGATGGCCCCCTTGGCGGCCACGTAGTCGAGACAGCCGACGGGCCCCGATGGGACCGTCATCACGAAGGTGTGATCATCGATGGCTTTCTCGGCGCCGAATCGCTTGGCCAGTCGCCGACCCCACGCGCGGTCCTCGCCGGTTGGCTTGTAACCCTTACGTGGCACGATGTCCTCGAGGCCCGCGAACGCGCGGAACCCGTCGGGCGAGGTCAGGCGCGCGCCGAGCAGAACATCCTCGTCGGGAAAGGCCAGCAGCGCCCGACGGAACTGATCGTGCAGGATCGACCGCAGGGTCTGGTCCGACTTCGCGTTGCGATCGACCAGGAGCAGTCCGACCAGCAACGATGGTGTGCCACCAATCCGCTCCAAGGTGCTAAATGAGTAACCCCGCAGTTTGGATCCCTCGCGGGCGTGGGTGACCAGCACCCACTCCTCACGCTGCTTCGACAGGAAGCCGATGTCGAAATTCGGTTCACGGTCGACGCAGAGATCGGCCATCTCGGCCAATTCGGCGTCACTCAGGGCCGTCGTGTCCTTCGTAGTCACAATCATCGCCATAACTGTCTATTCTACGGGACTTTCGTCACCGGCCAATACGCCTAGGCCTTAATGACGTTCCGGCCGAATTCGGAGCGGAGATCGCCGACGACGCCAGCGATGTTCACGTTGAACTCAGGACCGAGCTTAAAGGCCTTGCCCGACTCGCCCGTCTCGACGATCACCGGCGATTTACCGGGGTAACGCGTGAGGATTTCACGCAGCGCGGCGATCGACTGCGAGGTGAGGTCCTCACTTCGAAGGGCCAGGCGCAACTCACCGTCGTCGCGGCCCCGCGGTAGCGCGGTGAGGTCGAGCACGTTGAAACGAATCTCCTCGTCGCGCACATCGATGCGGCCCTTGACGAGCACGATGTTGTCCTTGGCGAGAAAGCCGCTGCACTCTTCGAACTTTCGAGCCGAAAGAATGATCTCGAGCGCGCCACCGAGGTCTTCGAGCACGACCCGGGCGTACTGGTGTCCGGACTTGGTCGTTCGGATCTGCACCTCGGCCAGGATCCCGCCGATGGTCACCGGCCGATTTAGGCGGGCCAACTCCTCGGCCCGCTCACGGATGACCACGATCGATCCGTCGGTCTTGGCCGCGAGGACGTCAGCCACGGCGTAGAGCGGGTGGTCCGAGATGTAGGTCCCGAGCATCTCGCGTTCGAAGTCGAGCTTGACGGGTTGGTCGAACTCGACCGGACTGATGGGTGGTTCGGTGCCCTCCCAGTCCCCCCCGCCAGCCGAGTCGCCGAGCGAGGCGAACAGGGTCGAAATGCCGAGCGACAGATCCTTGCGTCGGCTCAGAGTCACCTCGATCAACTCGTCCGCGGCGAGCAGCAGGCCCATCCGCGACACCCCCAGCGAGTCGAACGTACCCGCCTTGATCAGGGATTCCATTGTACGTCGGTTGAGGACTGCGGGGTCGACGCGACGCACGAAGTCGTAGACCGAGTCAAACAGTCCGCCGGCCTCGCGCTCGCCGACGATCTTCTCGACGAGGGCTTCGCCGACGTTACGCACCGCCGCCATGCCGAAGAGGATCGTCATCGGGGCGCGCTGACTTGGGGCGTAGTCGGCGAGGGACTCGTTCACGTCGGGCACACCCACCGTGATGCCCATCTGACGGGCCTCGTTGAGATAGATCGCCGCCTTGTCCTTGTCGTCACGGAACGACGTCAGCAGGGCGGCCATGTACTCCACCGGGTAGTTGGCCTTCAGCCAGGCGTTCTGGTAGGCGATCAGCGCGTAGCCGTACGCGTGACTCTTGTTGAAGGCGTAGTCGGCGAAGGGTTCGATCTTGTTGAAGATGACCTCACCGAGGTCACGGCCGTAGCCCATCCGTTCGGCACCGTCGACGAACTTCGCGCGCTGGGCCTGAATCATCTCGCGAATCTTCTTCGAACAGGCCTTGCGCAGGTCGTCGGCCTCGGTCATGGAGAAGCCCGCGATACGCGTGGCCACGCGCATGATGTCCTCTTGGTAGATCATCAACCCGTAGGTCTCGCGCAGGATCTCCTCCAGGTCCGCGTGATCGTAGCGAACCTCCTGACGGTGGTTCTTGCGGTCGGCGTAGTCGTTGTGGACGTTCTCGCTCAGCGGCCCCGGACGATAGAGCGCCACGAGCGCCGCAATGTCATCGAAACTCG